>JBAYMP010000001.1:0-107225 GCA_041663505.1 Bacteroidales bacterium
GAACTTAAGAACCGGTACAAGATCACAGGTAAGCTCCGTTCCACTTTAAGCGACAATGGAGTGCCTTATGCTACGGTCCAGCTAATGGACTCAAAAAATAAGACCCTATCAGTTGTTGCCACCGACATAAATGGATTGTTTGTTATTTATTCCAAGTCTTCCGGAAGTCACCTGCTTAAATTTGATGCTATGGGTTATACATCTGACTCGCTGGCTGTCAACATATCAGAACGAATCATGGATATTGGAACTATCAGCCTGGCAGAAGGGCAACAGCTGTCCGGAGTGACAATCTCGGCAAAGAAACTGATCATGAAAGACGAGGGTGACAGGTTTGTCTATGATGTAACTAAAGACCCTGAAGCAAAGAGAGTCAAGATGATGGATATAATGAGAAAGATACCCAACCTGTCTGTTAATGCTCAGGGTAAGCTTACATATCTTGATGAGGGTATTTCAACTATCCGGATCAATGGAAAAAATAATGAGATGATAAACGGAAGCAGGCAGTTTACTATGAGGCTCATTAAAGGGGATGTTATGAGCCGGATTGAACTGATACTACCAAACACGCCAGAAAATAAAAGTGATAAAACCATCATTAACATAAAATTGGCAAGGGACCTGCCAGAAGGATATGCCGCTGATCTAAATATTACTGGAAATACCCGCAACACATATAAAGGTAAAGCAGACATCATCGCAAAAATTGATAATGTATACCTATCCACAACATATGGGATAGGATATACAAACAGTCCCAAAGTAGATAATCTGACGGTTAAGGAGAATTTAAATTCCGTGGCTGAAATCAAGAGACAGGAGAACAACTATGTTTCATATAATGAGGGAGTATCACACCAATTGAACATAGGCAGCTCTTTCAAGCTGTCCAAGAAGGACGATTTCAACGTCTCTTTAAACACATCCCAATCCATAGACAAAAATTTCATGAACTCTGCCACTACTAATTATAGTGACTTGTCGAGCATAATCAGTGCACAAACGAGTAATAGCATAAACAAAAATAATTCCAGACCAAAACTCAATGGATCCTTATCATATAGCAGGGAAATCAAGAATGCAGAAATAGGTTTTAGTTACTCACTGACAGATAAAAGAGACAATGGAGATTATCTTACTCTGAAATATGACACACCTGAAGAGTCATACTCAAACAAGAGATCAACTGAACAGGAGAACTCAACGCTCGATCAGTCGGCAAGCGTTACTTTCTCGAAAATACATAATAACGCAAAATTCTTAAATGCCGAAATAAGTTACACAAACCGTAGATATCGCAATTCGTCAGTTCTTGACATCTGGGATTACAACGAGGATGAAACATACAACTATGGTTATAGTCAGGATGGGCTGAACTACACTCAGGAGATATATCGTGTCATTGGTGGGTATAACTATTATTCCAACCCAAGAAAGAATTTCGCCTGGAGTTGCATGTTAGGTGCCGAAAAGATGATCAATAAAGGGATATTCAACAAAGACGACCAGCTGTCATCTCTATTGGATTATAATGATTTCATACTCTTACCCAATATTTCTATTAATTATAACTTCCCTAAGAGACTTAAAATAGGCTTGAGTTATAAAACCCGTACACTTCGCCCAAGTATCTCTTATTTGAATCCTTACGAAGACATATCAGATCCTGATAACATTTTTAAGGGCAACCCGGATTTAAAGGCAGAATATGCTCAAATGCTTTCACTTAGTGCCAGTAAAGTATTTGGCAACTATACTACTTTTACTCTTATTACCAGTTCAGAATTCATCAATAATGCCATAGAGAAAACGACCACTATAAATAAAGAGAATACCAGCATTACTACTTATGACAATCTTGGCCGCGAAAATAGGTACATTATAAGGCTCTCCCTGAGTTTGATGCCTATGAAGGGCTTCCGGGTCAATAATGTTATTGCACTAAACCACCAGAAGTATCATAATAAATCCACAGGTTTGAGCAATGAGTTAACTGGTTTTAGTTACTCAGGCAGCCTGAGTTATACACTGAGCAAAAAGTCTCAGTTATACGGTAGCATTAATGTATCTCCATTAATGGGATCAGCGCAGACAAAAACGGTGGGATATAATACCAGCTTAAGGTTCAACTACTCTCAGACTTTGGTGAAAGACAAATTGTTTCTGAATATATCGCTTGAGGATCCTTTCAGTAAACATCGTTTTCTGAAGAACACTATTGGAAACGACACTTTTATCATGACAACCTCCAAGGAGCAGCTTGGCCGGATACTGGGATTCAGGCTTGAGTGGAATTTCGGCAGGTTGAAGAACAAAGGCGCAATAAAAGATAAATCAACAGGAGCAGCAGACCTTTCGCGACCATCCCTATAGCAGAATTATAAGTGATCCCACTTTTGCTCTAAAATCCATTAACCCCTCTTCTTCGTCTTAACTTTTGTAAACTTCAAATCTGTGATCTTGATTTTCATCGAATCCGGAGAAGCAATTATTGGTTCTTTCCCGTTGAAAATAATTTCAGATCTGGCGAGCAACGGCACCTCCTCAACACTGACATTGGTGGAGTCCAAACCTAAATAATTCACATCGGTCATACCAATTTTGCGTATCCAGAAATAGGTATTCATTATCAATTTACGTATCTGATTGAACTCATAGTCTTTGTTTGGTACACGCTCAATGACAATATAGCGGAAGTCGCTCAAAACCTTGAATTCACGCAAAGAAGGATAATTACTTATAAGATCCACTTTATTGTCTGCCATTAACTCAAATAAAATGTTGTGGAAATAGAGATTTGCTTTGGCCGGCACTTTAAAACCCATTCGCAGGTCTATCCTGATAAGTATACCGGGAATAAGTTGATGGACCTCATATTCGGTAACGTGAGGATCATCTACGATATCAACATGAAGCAACCAGTATGCATCTGCTCGCTTGGGCTGTTTGCGCAACATGGAATAGAGAATCTTGTTTTCAATTTCTGTGCTCTTGTTGGCATGAGTAAGATAAACAAGATTAGTCGCATATTTTGGCACTGATAAATCTTTAGAGAGCGCTTTGATTACAGGCAGATAGTCTTTGATTTTAACGAAAGTAATAAAACTGTTCTTAATACGACGGCCGTTATTCCAGATATACATGACAAACGCAAAAAGACCCGTAATCATGATAGTGATCCAACCTCCATTTTCGAACTTGGTGAGATTGGCCGCCAAAAAAGAAAATTCAATAGTAAAAAATAAGATACCTATCAATATCTGTAAATAGAGAGGAAATTTGTCCCGCAAATAAAACATCAGCAGTACAGTAGTTGCCAGCATGGCAATATTGATAGAAAGACCATAAGCCGCTTCCATGCCAGACGATTCCCCGAAATAAAAGACCATAAAACAACAACCTAAGTACAACACAATATTTATCAAAGGAATGAACATTTGACCTTTCATATTCGTGGGGTAATTAATACGCACTTTGGGGAAAAAGTTGAGTGAAATAGCCTCACTGATTATGGTATACGATCCACTGATAAGCGCCTGGCTGGCAATAATGGCGGCAGCAGTAGCCAGTAAGATCCCGGGAACCAGAAACCAGTCGGGCATAATTGCGTAAAACGGGTTGACATTTGCAACAATCTGTTGCGAATGTGTAATTATCCACGCGCCTTGTCCGAAATAGTTGAGCAGTAAAGTGGTTTTTACAAATATCCATGAAACGCGGATATTATGTATGCCGCAATGGCCAAGATCGGAATAGAGTGCTTCTGCACCTGTTGTACAAAGGAAAACGGCGCCAAGCAGCACAAAACCATTGGGGTATTCGGCCAGAAGCTTTATAGCGTAGTAGGGATTGACAGCCAGCAGCACCTCCGGAAAATTAATGATTTGAGAAACACCCAACACACCCAGCATGGCGAACCAGAAAAACATTATAGGACCGAAGGATTTTCCCAGAAAAGAGGTTCCAAACTGCTGAATAGCAAATAATATTGTGAGAATAATAAAGACTAAGGAGACAACTGGAATATCGGGATTAAAAAGCTTAAGTCCTTCAATGGCAGATGTCACTGTGATGGCCGGAGTAATGATGCCATCGGCCAGCAGGGCACAGCCACCTACAATGGCAATCAAATAAACCCAGTTATTCCGCTTTTTCAGAAGGGCGAAAAGAGCCATGATGCCACCTTCACCCTTGTTATCTGCACGAAGTGTGATGATGATGTATTTGAGGGTGGTTTGAAGTGTGAGTGTCCAGAAAATACAGGAGACGGCTCCTAATACAAAGGATTCATTTATAACTGAAGCACCGTTGAGAATAGCCCGCATCGTGTATAGAGGAGATGTGCCTAAGTCACCGTAGACAATACCCAAAGTAATGAGTAAGCCGGCTATCGTTAATTTTGATGTTGTTCCGGCAGAAGATGAGTTTTTCATTTGATGTGTTATATTATCCCAAAAGCAAATTGCTCAATATAGCCATAGAAATAACTGATAATTCCCAGAAGTAGAGTACCGGCCAGACAAATAGTTAGACCGATTCTGGAATAATTATCTGTTTTAATTGCAGCGATCGGATTATCGTTTTTATTGATAAACATTGCCTTTATTACCAACAAATAATAATATAATGATATTACTGTGTTGAGCAATGCAATAAACACAAGGAGATAATAAGACATTTCTGCAGCGGCCATGAATACAAAAAACTTACTAAAGAAACCGGCAAACGGAGGTATTCCGGCCAACGAGAAAAGGAACAGCATCATTGCAACGCTTAATTTGGGATTTGTTTGATAAAGTCCGTTATAATCGGCAATAAGTTGTTTCCCGGAATTGTTTTCAATAATCGATACTACGGCAAAAGCACCCAAATTCGACACCATGTAAACTAACAGATAATATACTACCGAAGACATCCCGGCTGGTGTACCAGCCAACACGCCCAACATAATATAGCCCGCCTGTGAGATGGATGAAAAAGCCAAAAAGCGTTTCATGTTTTTTTGTCTCATGGCAAAAAGGTTACCAATGGTAATGGTAACTATTATTAAGCCGTATACAATGTATTTCCAGTAATCAGCCAGGTTGCCGAATACTTTGAACAGAACGAGTGTCAAAGCAAATACGGCGGCTCCTTTTGATATTACAGACAAGAAGGCCGTGATATTGGTTGGTGCACCCTGATATACATCTGCGGTCCACAAGTGAAATGGTACAAGTGATATTTTAAATGCCAACCCTGAGATGAAAAATACCATTCCCAACAATTGCAATGAATTTGGAGAGAGAGTATTACACATCGCATCAAAATACAAACCGGCTTCACCGGCAGAACCATACAACATTGAGATGCCAAACAACAACATACCCGATGAGAAAGCAGCCATCAACACAAATTTGGCACCTGCTTCCACCGATTCCTGAGAATATTTATTATAGGCAATTAATGCTACCAGAGGTAAAGATGCCAGTTCTAAACCTATATAGAATATTAAGAAGTGACCGGAAGAGATCATTAAATCCATTCCAGCCAATGTCGAAAGGATAAGTATATAAACCTCCGATTTTTTATGAGATGTGTATTCGTCGTTCAACCATGTCTTTGATTGCAGAAAAACAAGAATAACACCAATATTCAAAATACTTTTTACCACTGTACTCATTGGATCGGAGATATACATTCCTCCGAATGCACTTCCAGTGGGAATCGGGAAAAATCCTATTATGGTGGTTATAACAAACAATGAACAGGCAACTAAATCAAATTTCTTTTTACCTGAATCTGATACGAACAAATCATATACTATCAGAAATACAATTTGAAAAATAAGCAGAAGCTCTGTACGCATCAAAAATATTGTGTCAAGATTCATAATGTTCTATTTATTAAAGTCTGCCGATAATGGATGTTAAACCGTCACTAATAATATTGGATGGGAAAAAAGGTGCTATCCCAATGATGACTATACCTACAGTAAGTGTAACCAAAGCAATTTTTTCATTCCAGGTAGCATCGGTCAATGTTAAATGATGTTGGTCAAATACCGGCCCAAACAATATTTTACCCACAACACGAAGAATGTACACAGCTGTAATTACAATAGATGAACAGGCTAATATGGTAAGAACCCGGTGAAACATATCTGCATGTTGGAATGCCCCAATAAAAATGGTCATTTCAGACACAAAACCACTTAAACCAGGAAGGCCTAAAGATGTAAACCCGGAAATAACCCAAAAGACAGAAATAATAGGCATAATTTTCATTAATCCACCCATTTCAGAAATAAGTCGTGTATGTGTACGACTGTAAATCATACCAATCAAGGCGAAGAAAAGGGCTGTATTTAACCCGTGTGACAGCATTTGTAAAATTGCTCCTGTCATTGCCGTCTTATTCATCATTAAGATGGCAAAGAGTACCAACCCGCAATGGCTCACAGACGAGTATGCATTTATATATTTCAGATCTTTCTGCACAATAGCGCCAAAAGCACCATAAACGACACTAATACCCGTTAACACTAGGAATAATGTAGTATAGGTTTGAGCACCTTCCGGCATCAGGTAAATCGCAACACGAAAGCACCCGTACCCACCCAGTTTCATCAGTACACCAGCGTGAAGCATAGAGACTGCTGTCGGGGCAGAAGAGTGACCGTCGGGAGACCATGTGTGGAATGGGAACAAAGCTCCTAACACACCAAATCCTAAAAAGGTTATTGGAAAAAATATGTTTTGAGCAGCAACAGGAATGTGCACTTTGGCAATTTCCAGAATATTCATGGTGCGAATGGCACCTTCTGCACTGGAATTAAAGTAAATACCTAAGATACCCAACAAAAGAAAAGCAGAACCTCCCATTAACATCAAAGTAAGCTTCATTGCCGAATATTCTTTGCGGCCGGTACCCCAAATCCCTATAAGTAAATACATAGGAATAAGAGCCACCTCATAGAACATGAACATTGAGAATAAGTCAATGGTAATAAAGAACCCAAATACCCCCATAGAGAGCATCAGGAACCAGAGAAAATACTCTTTTACTTGTTCTTGCATACTCCACGAAACAAGAGAACCTGTAAATACGATTATAGAGGAGAGAATAACCATCAACACCGAAATGCCATCTACACCCACAGAAAATTTAATATTAAATGCCTCATACCAAACCAGATCACTGCGGAACCACATTGTTTCATTTGGTGCCGCTGCCTTTGCCTGTAAAAATAAATATAGTAATACGAACGATGCAATTAAGATGATACTCGATCCAACTAACATAAATATTTTCACCTGCTTTGCCTCTTTCAGCAGAGCAACGCCGCCCATCATCAAAAGCGGAATAAGAACAAATAAATATAAGAAATTCATATATGCTGAGTTATTCTAATTCTAATTAAAAAATTATTAGAGTTGCTATTACAATCACAGATACGGCAAAAACCCATGCGTATTGTTGTAATCTGCCGGACTGCAATCCTTTTATCTTATAAGACAACCCATTGCTCCAATATGCCTGAAAGTTCATAAAGTTATCTACAATGTTGCGGTCAAACCATCCTATTGAAGTTGAAATTATACCAAAAATGATCTTCTTTGTTACGAAAAGATAGATTTCATCGAAATAAAATTTCTTTGAAGCGGCTGTGTAAAAACTTCCTAAAGCAGTTGCTATTCTGGCAGGAATATTAGTTTGCTTTTTATAAAAGATAGTAGCAAACACAATACCGGCAACACCAATCAGGATACTTGGAATGGCAACAGTCCAAACCGTTTCGGTTTCAAACGCCACTCCGTCGGTAGATATAAACCTGGAAAACGGAATGAAACCTGTTACAACGGTGAGTAATGCCAGAAAGATCAATGGAGCAGACATTGCAAATCCAGCATCATGAGGTGTGTGATCATAGTGAGTCTCTTTGCCCCAAAAGATATTGTAATACAAACGGAACATATAAAATGCTGTTAATCCGGCAACTAAATACATGCAAATAAATAAGGCAATATCTTTGTGGTATGCAGCAACTAAAATTTCATCCTTGCTAAAGAATCCGGAAAACGGGGGAATACCTGAAATAGACAAACAGGCGATGAGGAACGTGATGTGAGTTATTGGCAAATATTTACGCAAACCTCCCATATCTCCCATTTCGTTACTGTGCACGGCATGTATGACTGCACCGGCACAAAGGAATAACAGGGCTTTAAAGAATGCATGTGTGAAAAGATGGAACATAGATGCCATATAACCTAAACCAACCTCATGTTCTGCACCATATCCCGACACTCCCAAAGCTACCATCATATATGCAATTTGCGATATGGTAGAAAATGCCAATACACGCTTAATATCTGTCTGTGTACAGGCAACAATTGCTGCAAACAACGATGTGGCGGCACCAACATATCCTATAAAGGTGAGCACATCGGGGGTGAGGAAATAATAGATAGGGAACAGACGAGCAACCAGATATACACCGGCAACCACCATGGTCGCTGCGTGAATTAATGCCGAAACCGGTGTAGGACCTTCCATAGCGTCTGGCAACCAAATATGTAATGGAAGCATTGCCGATTTACCTGCACCACCTATAAAGATCAACATAGTAGCCCAACTTATTACAGAAAAGCCCATAAACGTAGCGGTAATAGGAGTTTGGAAAATTGAGCTACTGGTGTTGGTTAGTATATTGAAGTCAAATGTTTGAGTATAAAAAGAGAGGATTAGGATGCCTATCAGGAAGCCCAGATCTGCAAACCGTGTAACAATGAATGCCTTTTTGGATGCTGCAACGGCCGAAGGTTTGGTATAATAAAACCCGATTAGCAAGTAAGATGAGACACCCACCAATTCCCAAAAGATATACATCTGGAATATATTAGGTGCTACCACCAGACCTAACATGGAGAAACTAAACAGAGAAAGAAAAGAGTAGTAGCGTTGAAATCCTGTTTCACCATGCATGTAACCCATACTGTAAATATGTACCATGAATGATACAGTACTGATTACAACCAGCATCATAACAGAAATAGGGTCCAGCAAAACACCCAGATCAATATGCAAAAAGTCTGTTAAACGCAACCACTCGAAGCTATTTGAGAACTTTTGATAAACTTCACCTACTTTACCAAAACAAAAAAAGTAATTGTATGCAGTAATGTAAGATAGCACCGTAACTACACCCAATCCCGAAGTGCCGATGATTCCGGCAGTTTTATGCGACATTTTATGTCCTAAAAGCCCCAAAAACAAAAAAGAAAAGAGCGGGATAATTAAAATTAACAGTGCTATTAAGAAATATGACTCCATAATATTAATATTTCATTTTACTAACTTCGTCCGTTTCAATTTTCTTCGAGCTGCGGAATACATTTAATATTATTGCAATTGCAACAGCTGTTTCTGCAGCAGCAACTCCTATTATAAATATGGAAAAAAACATGCCTTCCATTTGCCCGGGAAATAAAAACCTATTAAACACCACAAAATTTATATTTACGGCATTAAGAATTAACTCCAACGACATCAATACGGCAATCATATTGTGTCTGGTTATAAACCCGTAAACACCAGCAAAAAACATTATGGTGCTTACTACTAAATAAAATTCCACTGGAATATCCATATCTCTTGATCTTATTTATTTCTTGCAATTAAAATTCCGCCGATTATACATGCCAACAATAAGACACTTATAGCTTCAAAAGGAAGCAGATACTGAAATTTTTCGGTACCCATCAATGATTGTCCTATGGCATGCATATCTATCTCACCCTTTGAAATCTTCTCGGCATAAGGGTAATTCTGCGTAAGTAATACATATAAACATAATGCAGTTCCAGCTACCGACACAGCCAAGCCAGCTATTTTCTTTGATGTTTTCACTTTGGGCATTTTCTCTCCAACCTGGCTTGTAAGAAATATGGAGAAGACTAGCAACACCAATATACCACCCACATATATGGATACCTGGATAGCCGCCAGGAAATGATAATCTAACATCAGATACAATCCTGCTGTTGCTAACAACACAAATAACAGGTAGATAGCGGCACGAAGAAGTTTTCTGGACACAACCGACATAATGGAACAGCCTACAATTACTGCCGATAGAATGAAAAATATTATTTGACTTGCTGTTATTTCCATGGAAACAAATTTATTTGATAAATATAGAGCTAATTTTTTGACGCTAACTTTGATCCCTCGTTATTCAATTGCAGCTGTAACTTTGAACGGGTAAATACCGAATGTTCAAATGTCTGCGACCACTCGATGGCACCCTGCGGACAAGATTGCACACACAAATCACAAAAAATACAAGAACCCAAATCATATTGATATTTGTCCAAAACCCTTTTTGTTTTACCGGTAGCCTCATCGGTTTCCGTTTTTGATAAAACAGAGATTGTTCCGTTGGGACAGTTCATTTGACAAATGCTGCAAGCGGTACATTTGTGCTCATTATTTGCGTTGTGAGGCATGGTTAATTTCCCTCTGAAACGCTCAAACATTACCAGTTCATTCCTGTTTTCAGGATATTGTTCTGTTACTTTTGGCCGAATGAAATTGATCATGGTAATTTTCATACCCAGAATCAAGTTCCACATCCCTTTTAAAACACTTTTAATATAATTTGCCAAACTCTTCATCGCTTAAAATAATGTTACGCAAACAGCCATTAATAATAGGTTCACCAAACTAATCGGCATAAGTATCTTCCACTCGAATTTAAGCAGTTGGTCTATACGCAAACGAGGGAACGACCATCTCACCCATAAGGCTAAAAACACACATACAGCCACCTTCCCGAAAAACCACAGTATGGAAGGGATATAATCCATCACCTGATTAAAACCTTCCCATCCTGGAATATGTAATGGCATCCATCCTCCTAAGAACATTGTAGTTGCTATTGCTGCCACTACAAACATGTTCATGTACTCAGCCAAATAGTAAAAACCGAAAGTGATACCCGAATATTCAGTGTGATAACCGGCCGTTAACTCCGATTCTGCTTCAGGAAGGTCAAAAGGTCCGCGGTTTGTTTCGGCGTGTCCGGCAATCAGGTAAGTGATAAAAGCAATAAATGCAGGTACACCTCCAGTGAAGATGAACCACCCGTCGGTCTGACCTTCTATAATATCGGATAGCTGCATTGTTCCGGAGAGCACTACTATTGTCATCAATGACAACGCTGCAGATAATTCATAACTGATTAACTGGGCTCCCGAACGCATGGCACCTATCATAGCAAATTTATTATTACTTGACCAACCGGCCAACAGAATACCAATGATACCCAGTGACGAAACTGCCAGTAAATAAAATACACCAATATTAAAATCGATTGCATGCAGCCCTTTGGCAAAAGGTAATGCAGAGAATGTAAGGATCGACCCGACAATTACGAAAAATGGTGCAAGCTTGAACAGAAACTTGTCACTTTTATCGATACTGATAATCTCCTTTAACAAAATCTTTATCATATCTGCAACAGGTTGCATGAGGCCCCATTTGCCTACCCGGTTGGGTCCTATACGACATTGAAAGAAAGCACAAACCTTACGCTCAACATATATTAAAATCAAGGCAATCACCGCATAAGCAGCAAGGATAACTACTCCTGTCAGAATAAATTCAGTTGCAAGTGTCCAGAAATTGGGAAATCCCCATTGAACACGCAATAAGTTATCTATCCAACTTGTAACAACTTTAAAATCAAACATAATTATCTATCTATACAAGGAATAACATAGTCCAACGAACCTCCGATCATTATAAGGTCGGCAATTTTTTCGCCGCGTGTAATAGGGTCCAAAGCAGACGCCAGCGTCATGCAAGGTGAGCGGAACTTCACGCGGTAAGGGCTCTTATCACCTTTGCTTGAAATATATACTCCAAAATCACCCCGGGCATTTTCTACACGTTGGAAAAAGTCACCTTCAGGTAATTTGATAATTGCTTTTGTTTTGGCGCGATAATCACCTTCCGGAATACCATCTGCCAGTTGCTCCAATATTTTCAACGACTCCAGAATTTCATCCAGACGAATCATGTATCGGTCGAAAGTACCGCCTTCGGTACGCAACATCTCTTTGAAGTTAATTTTATCGTATGCCGCATAAGGTTCAATTTTGCGCACATCGTTACTCCATCCAGATGCACGGCCGGAAGGACCGGTTACGCCATAGGAAATAGCCTGTTCTCTGGTAAGGTATCCGACTCCTTCCATACGGCCACGTGCGATAGGGTTTTCTGTAAAAAGAGTGTGATACTCTTTCAACATTTTGCGCATATATGGAATGAATTCCCTTATCCTTTTCAGGAAATTGGGATGAATATCTTTTGACAAACCACCTATTACACTATAGTTGCACATCAAACGACCACCACCAGTCTCTTCAAAAATATCCATGATTTTCTCCCTGTCGCGCATACCATATACGAAAGCCGTTATTGAACCCATATCCATGCACATACATCCCCAACCCAACAAGTGAGATGCGATACGGGTCAATTCGTCCAACATTGTACGGACATATTGAGCACGCTCAGGGATTTCTAATTGTAATGCTTTTTCAACGCAAAGGCAAACAGCGTGACGGTTCATAGTACCGGACAGGTAATCCAACCGGTCGGTAAGGTGTAAGATCTGAGGATAGGTGTAACCCTCACACATTTTTTCCACACCTCTGTGGATATACCCGAAATGGGGGTCAATCTTTTTTACGGTTTCACCATCGAGCGATACACGCAAATGAAGTACACCGTGAGTGGCAGGGTGTTGAGGACCTATATTTACCACATACTCCTTCTCCCCAAAAAGTTGAAATGAACTGTTTACCAAACCTTCACTTGTAAGGTTTAAAGTAGTAGCCGTTTCCATCTCTTCGATGGTCTGGTTTTCCATCGTCAGATGGTTTGAGTCCATGTTGTAATCCTTACGCAAAGGGTAGCCTTCCCAATTGGAACGCAAAAAAAGCCGGCGCATACCTGGATGGTTGATAAAGTTGATTCCGAAGAAATCATACACTTCGCGTTCGTACAGGTTTGCAGAATCCCAGAGATCCGATACGCTGAAAAGCTGAGGATTCTCTCTGTCGGCAGTACTTGTTTTAAGCACCACGGCACATTGATTATTTGAAGTTGAAAACAGGCGGTAAACAACACCTAATGTTTCGCCCCAATCCATACCTATGAGGTCTTGCAAATAATCAAATTGCATATCCTTGTCATTTTTCAGATGCAAAGTCACCTCTCTGAACTTATCGGAAGGAATCATTGCAGTTAAGATCTGAGATTCCTCAAAAGTAGCTTCGGGAGCTAAAGACAGAATTCTTTCTCTTATATTATCCATATTACTTGATGACTGGTTGTTCCGGAAGTTTAAAAAATTCCTGCAGCTTGATTTTGCGTTGCATCTGCATCATGCCGTAAAGGATTGCATCCGGACGAGGGGGACAACCAGGGACATATACATCCACAGGGATAATTTCATTAATTCCTTTAATCACATGATACGAATCTTTAAACGGACCACCCGAAATTGCGCAACTGCCCACGGCAATCACATATTTAGGCTCGGCCATTTGATCGTACAAACGTTTTAACACCGGTGCCATTTTATGAACAAGTGTTCCGAAAACAAACATAACGTCTGCCTGCCGGGGACTATTCCGAGTCACTTCCCATCCGAAACGGGCAAAGTCGCAGCGGGCTGCGCCCACACACATACATTCGATTCCACAGCAACTTGTGGCGAACAAAAGTGGCCAAACTGAGTTTGAACGGCCCCAGTTAATCATGTCGTCTATTTTACCAATAATAACATTGGTCCCATTTTTATGAAGCTCCTCGACATATTTTTCCAGGTATTCATTGTCGTTGAAGTCTTCGTGCTTCATATTTGGTATATGAATTTTTTTTACTTCCATTCCAGTGCTCCTTTCTTCCAAGCATAGGCAAGGCCTAATGCCAAAATTAAAATAAAAAATGTTATCATAATCAAACCGTTTGTTCCCAAATCATGCATTACAACTGCCCATGGAAACAAGAAAACGGTCTCTACATCAAACATTAAAAATAAGATAGCAAATAGATAATACCCCACCTTAAAAGGCAACCAAGAATTGCCACGTGTAGGAATACCACATTCGTAAGGTTCTCCTTTTTGAGCATTGGATGAGTGTGGTGCAATGAGTTTGGCTATCCAATATGCTCCTACAACCAGAACGATGGCCGTAACAAAGGCAACAAGAAAAAAGGATTCGTTCATAAAGCTTGAGGCTTTTTATTAAACATATATTCTGCACTGAAATGGTAACATTTTAAGAATTTTAGCCATAAAATATTGCAAAAGTATAGCCAAAAAGGTGTGCAAAGTTACATATTTTATTGTGATAATCACAAAAAGTCAGGGCATATTTTTTGTAAGGCACAAGACAATAGATTTAAATTGATGTCCCAAATGATTGTATAAAGAATTGTGAGTAGAAAATAATTATTAACTTTGTGCGGTAAATTCACATAACATTAAAAAATAAGGTCTAACAAATTAACATTTGGAATATAGGGTATTTAATAGAAAATATTTTTCTATTAAAAATAAATTATACATTTGCAATTCGAAAATTTGATTATTAAAATTATTATTATACCAAAGAGTTACATTAATCATTAAAAAATATTTTATTATCATGAAAAACAAATTTTTCGGTTTCATCCAGTCAGCCGGTGTTATCATTCTTTTATGCTTCATTGTTGCAGAAATCATTTACACTTTCGTTTTTGGTAATCCAGCCAACTTTATGGATGGTGATCCTGCTAATGCCCCTATGCCTGGTAATTTACTTGGTACAATTCATAAAGGTGGTTTCATTGTTCCAATTATCCTGACTCTGTTGTTGACAGTATTAACCATCAGCGTTGAAAGATTTTTTACAATCAGAAGAGCAAAAGGCAAAGGCGATCTTACTTCATTTATTACCAAAATCAAGGCTAGTCTTGCAAAAGGTGACATTAAAGAAGCTAATCAGCTTTGTGCTAAACAGGGTGGTACTGTTGCAAATGTTGTAAAATCTGCTCTCATGAAATACGAACAAATGGAACACGAAGATTCACTTACCAAAGATCAGAAGATGTCAAACATTCAACAACAAGTTGAAGAGGCAACAGCATTGGAACTTCCTATTCTGGAACAAAATCTGGTTGTTGTAGCAACCATTACAACCCTTGGTACACTGATGGGATTGTTGGGAACAGTAATTGGTATGATTCGTTCATTTGCTTCTTTGGCAACTGCCGGCGGAACAGACTCAGTTGCTCTTTCAACAGGTATCTCTGAAGCTCTTGTAAATACTGCATTCGGTATTGCAACAGGTGCTCTTGCTGTAATATCATACAACTACTTTACAAGTAAAATCGATAAAATCACATTCTGTATTGACGAGGTAGGTTATACTCTTGTTCAAACTTATGCATCTTCGCACAAATAGTTGGTTCACATAATTTAAAAAATGAACAATGACTAAAGTAAAAGTTAAAAGAAAAAGCACCCGGATAGACATGACTGCGATGAGTGATGTTACAGTACTGTTGCTTACTTTCTTTATGCTTACATCGACATTTGTACAGAAAGAGCCAGTTAAGGTTTCTATTCCGTCATCTGTCTCAGAGATCAAAATACCTGAAAGCAATATCATGCAGATATTGGTCGATCCAAAAGGTAAAGTATTTCTGAGTCTTGATAAGCAGCAGGATAAAGTTGAAGTACTGAGGCAAATGGGAGAGAAAAATGGTATCACTTTCACAGAGGATGAATTGAATAAGTTCAAACTCCTGCCCACATTCGGATTGCCTATTGGAAATATGAAGGCTTTTCTGGCATTGCCAGAAGAAGAACAGGATGCTGTACTGGTTTCCGCCGGTGTTCCATGCGATAGTACAAACAATGAGCTTAAAGATTGGGTTCAATTGGCCCGTCTGCAAAACAATGATTTGCGTATTGCAATAAAGGCCGACCAGTTTACGCCATATCTCCAGATTAAAAACATTATGAAATCGCTACAAGACATACGTGAGAACAGGTATAACCTGATTACTTCTCTCAAAACTGTTTCAGACGCGGAAACCAATAAGAAATAATATTATGGCAGAAATACAACAAAACGAGAAAGGCGGTAAAAAAGGGAAAACCAAAAAGTTGAGTATACATATTGACTTTACCCCAATGGTAGATATGAATATGTTGCTAATCACCTTTTTTATGCTTTGTACATCTCTGAACAAACCTCAGACCATGGAGATAAGTATGCCTACAAGTGATACCGTAACAGAGGAAGAACAAAATAAGGTTAAGGCTTCCAAAGCAATAACCATTCTTTTAGGTCCTGAAGATAAGATCTACTACTATTTTGGAATACCTGACTACAATAACTATAACTCTCTTCATTTAACAACCTATGCGGCCGACGGCTTAAGATCAGTTTTACTGCAAAGAAATGCCGAAGTCGTTACAAAAGTTGAAGAACTTAAGCAGAAAAAACTTGCGGAGAATATGTCCGAAGAGGAGTTTACAAAACAGATGACCGAAATTAAAAAATCCAAGACATCCCCTGTTATTATGATTAAAGCTACAGATGACTCCAATTATAAAAATCTTATCGATGCACTCGATGAGATGCATATTTGCAGCATTAGTCAATACGCGATTGTTGATATTGAAGAAAGTGATAAGTTCCTGATAAAAAACCACGAAACGGCAGGAGAGCTCACCAAAAATATTGACAACTCAAAAATCAAATAATCATAATTTTAGATAAATGTAAATGGCTAAAATAGACCTTAACTCAGAAGCTTGGTGTAATTTGGTTTTTGAGCATAAAAACAAAGACTATGGCGCGTACCGGTTGAGATTGACATCCGGTAGAAGGCACGCTGCGGCGATGTTGATCATCATTATATTAACAATACTTGTAATTGGCGGAACATACGTGGCAAAGATGGTTAACGAAAGTTTAAGTAAGAGGGAAGAGATGGTAGAAGTTACGACACTTGCAAAGCTTCCACCTGCAGAGAAAAAAGAAAATGAAGAAGTTAAAAAGATTGACCTTCCTCCTCCTCCCGCGCTTAAAAGTTCGATTAAGTTCACTCCACCTGTAATCAAAAAAGACGAAGAGGTAAGCGATGTTGACGAGATCAAATCTCAGGATGAGTTGTTAGCTGTCAAAACCGCAATTTCAATAGAGAATATAGTTGGTACAGATGAAGTACACGGTAAGGATATTGCTGAAGTACGAGAGGTAGCTCAGGAAGCTCCCAAAGAAGAGGAACCTTTCACCGTAGTAGAACAAATGCCTCAATATCCCGGAGGAGAGAAAGCAATGATGAAGTTTATTTACGATCACATTGTGTATCCTCCGATTGTATTGGAAAATGGAATTCAAGGCAAGGTTACTGTAAGATTCGTGGTTTCGAGAACCGGAAGTATAGAAAAAGTGGAAGTGCTTAAAAGTATCGATCCGGAATGCTCAAAAGAGGCGATCAGGGTGATAAAACTTATGCCTAAGTGGATTCCTGGTAAACAAAACGGAACTCCTGTCCCAGTATATTTCATTCTTCCAGTTGTATTCAGGCTTGAATAATTTGTACTCAGATATATGAAGCCAATTTTTGCAGCCTTTTTTGGCTTGTTTATGGTGGTTTTTTACTTAGTCTTTTCAGGTATGCTTGCTTTTACAGATATCTTTACAGCAATCATACCTAAAAAGATTGCTTATATTCTTGCAGCAATTTTATTCCTTTATGGAATATTCAGAGGGTACAGGTATTATAAATTAAATAAAAACAGATAATTTCTATGAATATCAAAATAAATTTCGCCCTATATGCAGTTATTGCATTCGTACTTGTCTGTTCTTGTAAAAACGACAAAACAGACAGGCATACCGATACTGTAAGAAGCGGTGTAATTCAGATTGGTGTCGATGAAAATTTCGCTCCCATAATTCAGCAGGAAATCGATGTATTTGAGGCTAAAAACCAGACAGCCGGAATAGTACCAATATATACAACCGAGAATGAAGCTATCAATCTATTGTTGAAAGACAGTGTACGTATGATTGTGACTTCACATAAATTGACAAAGGACCAGCATAAGTACCTGGAATCTAAGAAAATGTTTGCACAGGAGGCTAAGATCGCCACGGATGCGATTGCCCTTATTGTGAACAAAAACAATCCCGACACTCTTTTTACCGTTTCCGAGATAAGGAAAATTATGACAGGCGAGATTACCGAATGGAAAGCATTTCGCAATAATTCTATATTGGGAAAGATCAAACTCGTTTTCGACAATGAGCAATCCAGCACAATCAGATATGCTATAGATTCAATCTGCGGAGGCAAGCCTCTCTATGAAGGATTGTATGCACAAGGCAGCAATCAAAAGGTGATAGAATATGTCTCCTCTGACTTGAATGCTATTGGCGTTATAGGGGTTGATTGGGTTGGCAACGACAGTGATACTACCAATTTATCATTTAACAACAAAGTAACCGTTGCTTCTCTGAGTAACGAGACTGTTGCGTTAAAGACTAACAGTTATAAGCCGTATCAGGCATATATGGCACTCCAATATTATCCATTTTTACGAGATATTTATATTATTATTACAGATCCCCGAGTAGGTCTCGCAACTGGATTTACATCATTCATATGTAGCGACAAAGGTCAAAGGATAATTCTTCGCGCCGGAATAGTGCCTGCTACACAATCTCTTCGCGTAGTCAATGTGAGAAAAAACCTTTAAATAAAAAATATGCATACATTCCTAAAATTATCATTATCTATAACAGCAATTGCAGTATGCTATACCTCTTCTGCAAACGATAATAAAAAGGGTATCGAATTCTATAATGCCGGTCTGTTGAATACCGCCAAAAGTATTTTGAAGGATAATATTCAAAAAGGTGATGTCAATCAGGCAGAAGCTTGCTATTACTTAGGTGAAATTTATTACGATTCGAATAGTCCCGACTCAGCCTCTTATTACTACAAAGAGGGTATAAAAGCAAATCCTTTGTATGCCTTTAACCTCATAGGAGATGCAAAACTTACTCTCAAAAGCAATCCGGTTGAGGCAGGTAAAGTAATTTCGACAATATTAAAAGCTAAAACTGCTCGTAAAGATCCTGCTTTATGGATAGCTGCTGCCAAAGCATATTTTACTTCTGGTGCAAGCAAAGAGAAAGCTTTGGAATATTTAGAAAAAGCTAAAACTATTGACCCAAAATATGCCGAAACATATGTCCTGGAAGGAGATATATACTCAGCAGCAAAGAATTACGGTAATGCCAGCAGTTCATATGAACAGGCCATATATTTTGATCCTAATTGCTATCACGCATATTTGAAAAGTTCAAGAATTTATTCAAACCTGAATATTCAATCTTCCATTGATATGATGAAAAGACTATTGGAGGTTTATCCAAAATCACCTATAGCCGAAAAAGAACTTGCAGAGCTATATTATAAAAATGGTCAGCTCCTGAAAGCAAAAGAGGTCTATGCAGAACATATTAAAAGTGGCTATGCAACAAACGCAGACAAAGCCCGCTATGCAAACCTAATATATTTCGCTGAGGACTACGGACAATCACTTTCTATTGTAAAAGAGGTATTGGCTGTTGAACCTGACAATATAGTAATGAAGCGACTTTTAATGTATAATCTGTTAAAATTACAAGATTATATTCAAGGTATTGTTGCAGCTAAAGATTTTATGAAATCAGCAAAGCCAGAGGATTTTATTTCCAGTGACTATGTTAATTACGGGCAGTTGCTTTCCGAAAATAACGAGTATAAAGCTTCGATAACTGCATTTGAGACTGCGCTAAAAATGGATTCCTCAAGAGTAGACCTATTCAGAGAAATTGGATATTCCTATGAAAAACTGAATGACTACGCGAATGCAATAATCAATTATAAATCTTATGTCGATAAGTTGGGAGGTCAAGTTACAGCGAAAGATTACTTCGACCTTGGTAAGGTCTATTATTTTGCCGGAAATACTCTTGATACTACCGCTGTGAACAATGATGCAAGAATCAAATATTATCAGGAAGCAGATTCACTTTTCCAACGCGTTGCAAATCTTGCTCCGGATAATTATCTGGGAACATTTTGGCAAGGACGAATAAATGCATTAATAGATCCAACCAGCGAAAAAGGACTTGCTAAACCGTATTACGAAGCAGCAACTACATTGTTGGAAAAAGACAATAGTTCTCCTCAACTGCTTATTGAGTGTTACAGATACTTAGGTTATTTCCATTATTTAAAAGATGATTTTGAGCAATCAAAGATATACTGGAATAAAATACTTGCCATTGAACCTACAAATGAATTAGCTTTGACTGCATTAAAAGGAATGAAATAAAACGATTGCAAATATCTGATTATTATAACCCCGGTTATCTGCCGGGGTTTTTCATTTTCACATCTTGCCTCCAAAGTTCTTCATAAACTGAACTCTTTCAAATTTTTGAGGATTTTCAATGTTTGAAATATTGAGCTTTCCTTTAAAGTCGGAAATGGTCGTAAAGCCATTGGAATCCATAAAGAGATTAAGGTCTGCAATAGTTTGTGTTATTGCATCCGGCCCGTTTTTGTAGAGAGCCGTACACATCTGAACGGTAGCTGCACCGGCCAGAATTTGCCTGATTACAATACTTCCGTTATGTATTCCGTTGCTGGCCGATAGATCGATCCCCGGAACCAGTGAAGATACAATACCTACCCATCTGAGCTCCCTTAAATACTCCTCTTCGTGAGAAAAGGCATTGGCAGCAATAATCTGGACTTTTTTGATATCTATATCGGGGCTGTAAAACCTGTTGAACATAACGACGCCTTTAGCTCCGTATGCCTTTAACTCGTTAACAAATCCCGGAATGTTGGTAAAGGTGTTTGCAATTTTTACTGCAACCGGAATTTTCAACATTCTTGTAACTTTACCTACAACCTCCAGATATTCCTTTTCAATGTCATTTGAACTCTTTAGAATATTAAGAGGCAAAGAGTAAATGTTTAGTTCCAGCCCGTCTGCACCGGCCTCCTGAATCTCTTTGGCAAAAGAGGTCCACTCTCCCGATGAGTAACAATTAATGCTTGCAATTACAGGAATAGATACTGCTACCTTGATATCTTTGATCAGCTTCAGGTATTTATCAATTGAGTTCTGACGGATGTAGTGGTGAAGATAGTCGGCTGATTCCGGATAGTTCTGAGACTGAGTACTCAAAAACTCCGTTTCGTTAACAATCTGTTCTTCAAAAAGTGATTTAACAACTATTGCTCCAATACCCGCTTCAGCAAAAGCAACTATCTTATCCACCTGAGATGTTAGACCCGAACTTGCTGCAATCAGCGGACTGCAGAGAGATAACCCAAGGTAGTTGACAGATAAATCACTCATAATATAATATAGATCTTATATTGCTTTAAGAATTTTCCCCAGGCTTATCTTCTCCTCAATAATAGCTTTCAACTTCTCCGTTGGTACCCTGTCCTGTTCCATAGAGTCCCTGTATCTTATGGTTACACAATTATCTTCCAGGCTTTGGTGGTCTATAGTCACACAGAATGGTGTACCTATTGCATCCTGACGACGATATCTCTTTCCTATGCTGTCTTTTTCGTCGTACTGGCAATTGAAATCAAATTTCAGATCTTTCATTATCTCTCTGGCCATTTCAGGAAGGCCATCCTTTTTAACCAGCGGAAGAACAGCAAGTTTTACAGGTGCCAGAAAAGCAGGAAGTTTCAAAACAACCCTCTCCTCTCCGTCAGGAAGTTTCTCTTCGCAATATGCAGAAGAGTATACTGCCAGGAAGGTTCTGTCGAGTCCTATAGAGGTTTCAATAACGTAAGGAACATAGCTCTCGTTTGTCTCAGGATCGAAGTATTGAAGCTTCCGGCCGGAGAACTTCTGGTGCTGGCTCAAATCGAAATCGGTACGCGAATGGATACCTTCGAGTTCCTTGAATCCGAAAGGAAACTCAAATTCTATGTCTGTTGCAGCATTTGCGTAGTGCGCCAACTTCTGATGATCGTGAAACCTATATTTTTCATCTCCTAATCCAATAGCCTTGTGCCAGCGGAGACGGGCTTTTTTCCAGTGTTCATACCACTTCAGCTCTTCGCCCGGTCTCACAAAGAACTGCATCTCCATCTGTTCGAATTCTCTCATTCTGAAAATAAACTGACGGGCCACAATTTCGTTTCTGAAAGCCTTTCCAATCTGGGCTATGCCAAACGGGATTTTCATCCTCCCTGTCTTCTGGACATTCAAAAAGTTTACAAAGATACCCTGAGCAGTCTCGGGCCTCAGGTAAATGATATTTGCATCTTCGCTCGTACTGCCCATTTGAGTTGAGAACATAAGATTAAACTGACGAACGTCTGTCCAGTTCCTGGTCCCGGAAATAGGACAAACAATTTCGCAATCTATAATCAGTTGCTTTATCGCATCCAGATCGTTTGCATTAAGAGCCTTGTTCATTTTTTCGGTTACATCGTCGGCCTTTACGCGGTTACGCAAGATATTCGGGTTTGTTGCCCGGAACTGAGCCTCATCAAAGCTTTCGCCAAATTTCTTCCTCCCTTTTTCAACCTCTTTCTCAATCTTCTCCTCTATCTTCGCGATGTGATCTTCCAAGAGGACATCTGCACGGTATCTCTTTTTTGAATCTTTGTTATCAATCAGCGGATCATTAAATGCGCTTACATGACCGGAAGCCTCCCAGATCTTCGGATGCATAAAGATGGCCGAATCTATGCCCACAATATTCTCGTTGAGACGAACCATTGCATCCCACCAATATTTCTTTATGTTATTTTTGAGCTCCACCCCCAACTGACCATAGTCATACACGGCACTAAGTCCGTCATATATTTCGCTGGATGGAAAAATAAAGCCATACTCTTTGGCGTGTGCAATCAAGTTTTTAAACAACTCTTCCTGTATCATATCTGATTTTCTTTAACAAGCGGTAAAAATAGTGCTTTTTTATAGATTTTTAATAAATTTGCTCTCTCCAAGTTTTAAATTAAGATAAAATGCGTAAACTGGTACTTACATTTTTGTCTGTGTTTGCCCTTACAGCACTCACTGCCCAATCTCCAACAACATGGAGCTACGAACAAAAGGACAACGGAGATGGTACAATTGACCTTATTTTCAAGGCAGATATTGAAGATCCTTGGTATATGTACAATACCGACGTAATAGCAAAGGGACCACTTGCTGCATCTTTTGAATTTAATAACATATCGGGATTTGAGCCGGTGGGTAAGCTAAGAGATCTCTCAGAGGCTCACACAAAAATGGATGAGTCCTTTGGCCTGGAGGTAAAAATATTTACGAAAAACGCCTCTTTTGTACAGACAATACGTAAAACAACCGAAGCTCCGGTTAAGGTTACAGGACTTCTGTCATTTCAGACCTGTAACGGAAAAGAGTGCGTTATGGATGAAGTTGATGTTGTTTTTGATGTCACGGGAGTTGCTGTTGCTCCGGAAAACAGCGCTGGTCCGGAAAAGAGAGATAAATCACAGGGATTGCTTACCTTTCTTCTGATAGCTTTCGTTGCTGGTCTTGGTGGTGTATTCACCCCTTGCGTCTTCCCTATGATTCCAATGACGGTTAGCTTTTTTATTAGTGGATCAGGTAGTAAACGGTCAGGAATAATGAAAGGTTTGATATTTGGCCTTTCTGTGACCCTTATATATACTCTTGCAGGCGTTTTAGTGGCCATATTTCAAAGCACAGATGCCACAGACACACTTAGCACCCATTGGATTCCAAATCTTTTATTTGCCCTGTTATTTATTGTTTTTGCCATATCTTTTTTCGGAGCATTCGAGATTACTCTCCCTACCGGACTTGCCAACAAAGCGGATGCAAGGGCAGACAAAGGCGGGTATATAGCCTCTTTCTTCGTTGCATTTGCAATGGTCATCGTATCCTTCTCCTGTACCGGACCTTTTGTGGGTTCAATTCTGGCAGTTGCAGTTACAGGAGGGTTGGCGTTGAAGCCTATTTTGGGAATGTTGGTATTTGGTCTGGCCTTTTCACTACCGTTTGTGCTCTTCTCTTTCTTCCCTTCACTAATGAAAAAGATGCCAAAATCAGGCGGGTGGCTCAATGTGGTCAAGGTTGTATTTGCATTTATTCTCCTTGCTTTCAGTATGAAATACCTTGCTTCAGTGGACGCTTACTTTGGATGGGACGTTCTTAACCGGTCTGTATTTATCTCTATCTGGATAGTACTTGCAATACTTTTAGGTTTTTATCTTCTTGGCAAATTCAAAACTTCTCACGATTCCGATATCGACCACGTTGGAACAGGAAGGCTGCTTCTTGCAATTATCTCATTCTCCTTTGCTGTATATTTGATACCCGGTCTTTTCGGAGCTCCACTATCCTCTCTCTCGGGTCTTATGCCACCTACAGATGAGAGTACATTTGTAATTGGCTCCGGATCTGCTTCGAACACTACTGCAGTGTCACAAGAATCACTCCCGGCAGGTCTCTGCGGACCGGCAAAATATGCAGACCCACAACACAAGGCTCCCTACGGTCTGTCCGCATACTTCGAGATTGAACAGGCAATCGAGTGTGCCAAAGAGATTAACAAACCGGTTTTACTTTCGTTCAAGGCTGTAACCTGCAGTGCCTGCAAGCTGATGGAAGCTACTGTCTGGAGCGATACCAGGGTTTTGGATATACTTAAAAATAAGGTGGTCCTTGCCAGTCTGTACGTAGACAACAGGGCAGAACTTCCTACAGAAGAGCAGGTAACCTCCACTATTGATGGTAAAATAAAAAATACCCTCGGAAGAAAGCTCAGAGATTACCAACTTACCCATTTCGGTGTTGCTTCGCAACCTTACTATGTTCTGGTAGACCACAATCAACAGGTTTTGGTTAAACCTGTAGGCGAGTGTTCGGCAGACGAATTTCTAAGCTTCCTCGAATCGGGTATTGCTGCTTTCGAAAATAAAAAATAGGATCTCCTCTTTATTTAATCATTTCGAAAACCTTGTCAAGAGGTTTTCTTGTTTTAATAAAGTCTTGTGTCCGGTCTTCCGGCGAGCGGTATCCAATTGCAGCAATTACTGTTGCGGTAAGACCCCTCTCTCTGAGGCCGAGAATTTCGTCGAATTTGCTCTTATCAAAACCTTCCATAGGACAAGTATCAATTTGAAGTTCCGATGCAGCAGCGATAAGGATTCCCAATGCAATATAGGCCTGTTTTGCTGTCCAGGCAGAGAGCTGTTCAGGTGTCATCACAGCAATCTGACCTTTCATCATATCTCCATAACTCTTAGTTTCCTCAAAATTCTGGTTGTTTATCTTTGATCTGAGTCTCAGGTATTCGTCAACCTTTTCGGGTCCCATCTCTGTGAAATTGCAGAAAAGAAATATCTGAGATGCTTCTGTAAGTTGAGGTTGCCCCCAGGCTGCCTCTTTAAGCTTTTCTCTGATCTTTTGATTTTCCAGAATAATTATTTTAAAAGGTTGCAGTCCGTATGATGTTGGAGCTAGGTTAACAGCCTCTTTTAAAATTTCTAAATTCTCTGCCGATACCTTTTTTGTTGTATCGAATCTTTTTGTAGCGTAACGCCATTTTAAATTATTTACTGTACTCATATCTTTTGTTATTGAAATTATTCTGACTTTTGATTTATCCTTGCACTCTTCCAGAAGTCTTTTAACGCTCTTATTAAAGACGGGGTGTATTAATCCCGGGTCTATTTCGGAAAGTGGCATTAATACAAACCTTCTCAAATACATCTTCGGATGAGGAATCTTAAGATCAACCGTATTGGTTATTAAATTTTCATAAAGTAAAATATCAATATCTATTGTTCGTGAGCTGTATCCCAAGCTCCCCTCACTCATTTCACTTCTAACTCTGCCCAAACTCTTCTCAATGTTCAGAACAGAATCCAGCAGATCCCGGGGTTTCAAACTTGTATCAATTTTAACAGCCTGGTTAACAAACCATTCCTTTGCTTCAAACCCCCAAGGCTCACTCTCATAAAGCGATGAAACCAAAACCGGCTTTTCAGAAAGCTTTTGCAATTTCTCTGTGGCCATTCTAAGAATCGTTACCTTATCACCTTGATTGCTGCCCAAAAGGAGGTGTACTACTGACATATTTTCAATTATGTGGTCTACAAAAATCCAAGCTCCAGCAGAGCCTCTTCACTCATTCTGCTTTTATCCCAGGGAGGATCGAAGGTAAGCTCTATCGCCACATTCTCAATAGAAGGAACATCCGACACTGCATCATGTACCTCCTGCAGCAAATCATCAACCATAGGACAGTTGGGAGCAGTGAGCGTCATTTTTATGAAAGCCTTGTGATTTTCATCGACCTTTATTTCGTAAACTAGTCCGAGGTCGTAAATATTCACCGGAATCTCCGGGTCGTATACTTGTTTAAGAGCCAGGACAATATTTTTTTCTACATTTATATCGCTCATAATCTACTATTTATTAGCAGCAAATGCCAATGCGTAAAGCTTTATTTGTTTGATCATTGAAGCCAGGCCATTGGCCCTTGTCGGAGAAAGATTGTCTTGTAGTCCAATCTCCTTTATAAAACTCAGGTCTACCTCAATAATCTCTTTTGGCGTTCTTCCAGAAAAGATTCTGATCAGTAGTGAAATTATTCCTTTTGTAATTATTGCATCGCTGTCAGCGGTAAAATATATCTTACCATCTTTGTAATTAGCATTAAGCCAAACTCTGGACTGACAACCCTTTATAAGATTGCTCTCCTGCCTGCCGCCCTCATTGATAATTGGTAAAGACTTTCCCATTTCAATTAAATATTCGTATTTGTCCATCCAATCAGTAAAGATTGAAAATTCCTCGACTATTCTATGCTCTTCTTCTTTAATTGTCATTATATATAATATTTATAATTAGAGTGTCTATGAAAGTAACTTAACGGACCTCTTTAATGATTCTATAAAATATTCTGCCTCTTCAATTGTATTATACATAGCCAGTGACGCTCTCAACATTCCGGTTACGCCGTATTTACTCATCAGGGGCTCAGAACACATCAACCCGGAACGCAACGCAATACCCATTTTGTCCATAAGCATTGCCATGTCGGTGGGATGAAGCCCATCTACCGTAAATGAGAAGAGAGGAATTTTATCAAGTGCTAATCCGTATATTTTTAATCCTTTAATAGTTGTTAGATTTTTCAGAAGATAATTAACTATCTCACTTTCATGGTTTTTTAAAAACTCATTGTCGATTGTCTGAACAAATCTTACAGCCTCACCCAGTGCAGATGCTCCAATAAAGTTTGGTGTACCTGCCTCAAATTTTAGCGGAAGATCTGCATAAGTGGTTTTTCCAAATGTAACTGTTCCGACCATATCACCCCCACCCATCCATGGTGGCATATTGTCCAGAATCTCTCTCTTTCCGTAAAGAATACCTATACCTGTCGGGCCATAGATCTTATGCCCGGAAAAAGCGTAGAAGTCGCAGTCCATATCCTGTACATCTACACTTGTATGTACAACCCCCTGTGCTCCGTCAACCAAAACCGGTATTCCTTTTTTGTGGGCAATATCTATCAACTCTTTTACAGGATTGACAATCCCCAGAACATTTGAGATATGAGCTACAGAGATAATTTTTACCCTGTTGTCCAGAATTTCAGGCAGCTTTTCCAACCTCCACTCTCCGTTGTCATCCACCGGAAGTACTCTGAGCTCTGCCCCGCTTCTTTCACAGGCCAACTGCCACGGAACAATATTGGAGTGGTGCTCCCCCTCGGTTACAATTACCGCATCTCCTCTCTTCAGGAATTTCTGACAAAAACTACAGGCAACCAAATTTATTGAGGCTGTTGTACCGGAAGTGAAAATTATCTCCTCTCTCTCCCTGGCATTGAGGAACTTTTGAATGTCCCCTCTAGCCCCTTCATACAATTCTGTACTCCTGGCACTAAGTTCATGCACAGCTCTGTGGATGTTTCCATTCACCCCGGAGTTCATTTTGTTTATGAATTCTATAACAGATATCGGCTTCTGTGCAGTTGCTCCATTATCGAAATAGACCAGGTCTTTACCATTAACCTTCTGTTTAAGTGCAGGGAACAGGTTCCGTATCTCACTGATTTTATTAATCAACTCCATTAGATTGTTTTTGTGCAAAATTAACAAAACAAAGTTTCTGTTTCTATCTTAAAAAACATAAATTTGCCACAAATGTTTATTAAAAACAATTATGTACGAATATATAAAAGGTAAATTAACGGAACTTAACCCCACAGAGGTGGTTTTGGAAACTAACAATATTGGCTATAAAATATTGATTTCTCTTCAGACCTACTCAAGGCTTAAACCAGACAGTGAAGTTAAGTTATTTGTATATCACCATCTTAGAGAGGATACCGAACTTTTGTATGGGTTTTTCGATAAAGAGGAGCGATTTATATTTTGTCTTTTGCTTGAGGTTTCCGGAATTGGTCCCAACACTGCCAGGATGATGCTCTCTTCAATGTCTTCGGACGAGATTCGCAATGCAATTATCAGTGGAGACCTTAATAAACTTAAAAGTATCAAAGGTATCGGATTAAAGACAGCTCAAAGATTGCTTATAGAGCTTAAGGATAAAATAGTGAAAAACAGTAATTACGGAAGCTCTACCCCCTTCATCGCTACCACAAATTCTACTATTAGAGAAGAGGCAACTACAGCTCTTGTCCTTTTAGGATTTTCCCAAAACAACGTCGACAAAGTAATGGATGTTTTGCTCAGGGAAAATCCGGATTGTCGCCTGGAAGAACTAATCAAGCTTGCACTAAAACGTTTATAATAATAATTTATTTAGTACATTTGCGAAAAATTTAATCAAAAAAATATGAATATACCAGCAAATCTTAAGTACAGCAATGATCACGAGTGGGTGAAGGTAGAGGGTGATATCGCAACAGTAGGTATTACAGACTTCGCACAGGGACAATTAGGAGATATCGTTTTTGTTGATATCCAGACTGAAGGCGAAACTTTGGGTAAATCAGAAGTATTCGGAGCAATAGAGGCGGTTAAAACCGTTGCCGATGCTCTGATGCCGGTTTCAGGAAAAATTATTGAAGTAAATTCAAATCTAGAAAATTCTCCTGAATCTGTCAATAAAGATCCTTATGGAGAAGGCTGGATGGTAAAAGTTCAAATGTCTGATCCATCAGAAGTTGTTTCACTTCTAGATTCACAGGCTTACGCAGCTATTCTGTAATCTTATACATACAGATAAAACAGAAACTCTTCGGCATTACGCCAAAGGGTTTTTTTATTTATATTTACGCAAAACAACATTTAATAATTCTTATATGTTACATAGTTTTGGAAGTGACAATCACTCCGGTGTGGCTCCGGAAATTCTGGAGGCTATAATACGGGCAAACAGAGGGTTTACTGTTGCTTACGGAGAAGATGAGGTCACACAATCTGCGGTAAGGAAATTTAAGGAACAGCTCGGAGAGGAGGTAGAGGTATTCTTTGTTTTTAACGGTACCGGAGCAAATATTGCAGCCCTTAAAGCACTAACTAACAGCTACAATGCCATTTTATGCCCCGACAGTGCCCATATAAATGTGGACGAATGTGCCGCTCCCGAGAAGATGACCGGTTGCAAGTTGATCCCAATTCCAGCAAAAGATGGAAAAGTGTGTTTGGAAGATGTAAATAAAGAGCTTAAAGGATTTGGCTTTCAACATCATGCACAGGTAAAAGTGCTCTCTATTTCTCAACCCACAGAACTTGGTACCCTTTATACTCCAAAAGAGATTAAAGAGCTGGCAGAACTTATGCACAGCCATAATTGCTACTTACACATAGACGGGTCAAGGATATCAAATGCCTCTGCAGCACTTAATCTACCTATTAAAAGTTTTACTGCAGATGCTGGAGTAGATGCACTCTCTTTCGGCGGTACAAAAAATGGCCTTCTGGTTGGTGAGGCTGTCGTTTTCTTCAGGAAAGAGATTGCAGAAAATTTCTTGTACATAAGAAAACAGGCAGCACAGCTCTATTCCAAGAACAGGTTTATTGCAGCACAATTTGAAGCTTATCTGACAGGAAATTTAAATCTCAAACTTGCGGGACATTCAAATAATATGGCTAAATATCTTGAGAGCGAACTTAAACCCATTTCTCAGGTTAAAATCAGCCGCTCTGTAGAAACAAACGTTGTATTTGCTTGTATACCAAAGGATTTGTGTACAAAACTTATGAAAAGGCATACCTTTTATATCTGGGACGAAGCGACAACCGAAGTACGCTGGATGTGCTCCTTCAACACAAAAAAAGAGGATATCGATAAATTTGTAAACGACATAAAATCATTAGTGTAAAATAACTACTTAACAAACTTACATTATGGAAGTAACAAGAATTTTTGATCTCTTGGAGAACCTCAGAACCAAATACCCTAAAGATGATATTTTAAGCAGAAGAGTTAACGGTAATTGGATAAAGTATTCGGTGGATGATTATTGCAAGATATCTCACAAATTATCATATGCATTTCTTTCTTTGGGCCTGCAGCCTTTGGATAAGGTAATTACAATATGCAATAACAGACCAGAGTGGAATTTTATAGATATGGGACTTTCAATGGCACATTTAATACATGTACCTGTCTATACAACTTTAAGCTCAGAAGATTACCGGCATATTTTCAGCCACAGTGATGCAAAAATAATTTTTGTAAGCACAGGTTCCATCTATAAGAAGATCTCCCTTATCGTTTCTAAAATGAAAACCCCGCCGGCTATATATTCGATGGACGATATTCCAGGCATTAAATCCATATCTGAGCTTTACAAGCTGGGGAATGAAGTTGCTTCTGAGTTTGCGCCTGTTATCGAGGAGAATAAAAGGATAATTGACGAAAAAGAACTTGCCACGATCATTTATACTTCAGGTACTACGGGAGCCCCAAAGGGCGTTATGCTCTCACATAAGAACCTGGTATTCAATTTTATAGGCACTGCTGTTCAACAGATTAAAGATCACAGGCATAAAATGTTGAGCTTCCTTCCATTATGCCACATATATGAAAGAGGTATGAACTATGACTATCAGTATCTTGGCATAAGCATATACTATGCAGAAAATCTCTCTACGATTGCTAGCGACCTGGCAGACTGTCACGCTGATGGTTTTTGTGCTGTCCCAAGAGTTTTAGAGATGATGTTTAACAAGTTCGAGGCAGCCGGCAAGGATTTGAAAGGAATTAAAAAAGTCATTTACCGCTGGGCTTTCCGCATTGCCTGTAAGTACGACTATACAAAGAACAATCTACTATATAAGCTGCAATACGGACTTGCCGACAAACTGGTCTACAGTAAATGGAGAGAAAAGTTGGGAGGTAAAGAGATGCTGATCGTATCTGGCGGTTCTGCAATCCAGGCTAAAATAATACGACTATTTACAGCAGCCAGGATGTATATATTCGAGGGTTACGGAATGACTGAGACCTCTCCTGTTATTGCAGTAAATAACCCTAAAGAAATGATAATTAAGATCGGTACTGTAGGCAAAGCTATGGAAGGAACAGAATTGATGATTGCTGACGATGGAGAGATTCTTACCCGCGGGCCTCATGTTATGATGGGTTACTATAAAGATCCGGAGTACACAAATGCTGTTTTAGATAGTGACGGATGGTTTCACACCGGTGACATCGGAGTTATGGTAGATAAGGTATTTCTAAAAATTACTGACCGGAAGAAGGAGATATTTAAACTCTCTGCAGGAAAATATGTAGCCCCGCAAGTTATAGAAAATAGGCTAAAGGAATCTTCATATATAGAAAACTGTATGGTTGTCGGGGAAAACCAAAAATTTACGTCTGCCATTATCATTCCCGCCTTTAGTTCGCTCCATTTCTGGGCAGCTAAGCATAAAATCCAGTTTGCAGATAATGATGAGCTAATAAAAAACCCGGAAGTTCAAAAGAAAATCATCAGTGAAATTGATGTGATCAATCAGAAGCTTGCTGCCCATGAACGGGTCAAGAGGCCTAAACTTATTAACGATGAATGGACCCCTCTTAATGATATGCTTTCGCAGACACTCAAACTCAAGAGGAGCAAAATTTACGCTAAATATGCCGACACTATTAATGACATATATAAGCACGAAAACTAGATGATTGTTAGATTAGCAGAAGTCAAAGACAATGAACATATATTTAAGATATGGAGAGCTTGTTTCACTGATGACCACGTTTATATAGCTAATTATCTTAAGTATTGCCTCCCTCATACTAAAACATGGCTGTTAGGGATTAAAGATGATATTTATGTTTCTTGTCTTTCTGTTATCCCATCATTTATTATTTTTAACAATGTCATTTATAAAGGAGGATATCTCTATGCAGTTGGGACACTACCCGAACATAGAGGTAATTCTTACTCTAAAATATTGATTAATGCAGCAATTGAAGATAGCAGAAGAGAAGGACTCTCCTATCTGTTAGTTAAACCGGCAAGTGAAGCCCTTTACCAATTTTACATAAAATTCTCTTTTGACAAAATAATATCAAAGAGTGTATCAAAGTTTATAACTTCGCCCATTGTCTGTCCGGTCGAAAATTCAATTATTACATCTGATATCAGCGTCTCAGAACTGTATTCAATGCGGGAAGATTTTTTCTCCGGTACGCATTTTCTCTGGACAAAAGAGATTCTAAATTATGCAATAATTGAGGCAAAAAGCAGATCCGGGTCTTGCAAGAAATTTCAAAAAAATAGTAAAAGATCGGGTTCTACTCTATATTACATCGCCTATCCCGATGAACTGAAAAGCAATAAAATTAAGATTCTTGAGACTAATGCAATCAATCCGGCTGAAATTAAAACCATAATATCAGTTCTAATGGAAGAATACCCTAAAATTGAGGAATTTGAAATTGAATCTTCTTTAAGATTCATGGATTATGCCGGTTTTACCATTGAGAAATCAGCATTACTCTACCTCTTTAATAATGATTTATCCGACTTTCTGAAGCATCTACACCTCTCTTTGCCGTTAGAATAACTATTGATGTTTTCCGTGGAACACCTCCTACCTTCCAAAGTAGACAAGTAATACAGAGACATCCGACGGAGAAACCCCCGGGATTCGCGATGCCTGAGATATAGTTTTGGGTTTATGCTTTGCAAGCTTTTGTCTGGATTCGATAGATAGTGATTTTAAAGAGGCGTAGTCGAAATTTTCCGGTATTTTTATCCTTTCCAGTTTAAGAATTTTGTCGGCAATTCTCTTTTCTCTGTCAATATATCCCCTATACTTAACCAATATTTCTGTTGACTCTATAATTTCTTTCAAGGTCAAGGCCCTGGAGATGGTTTCACTATAAATAATGTCTGCCTGGTATGGGAGTGAAACAAAATCTGCTATAATAGGTATAGACTCGTTAATATTTTCCGATAAAGAATAATAATACTCTTTTCCGGAAGAATCATTTCCATTGGGCAAGCTAAGTCCCTTCAACAAACAAATGGCTGGAGTAGTTGTGCTATCTCTTTGAACCTCTTCGATATATTTAAGGAATGTTTCTCGTGGAACATTTTGTAGCAATTGTAGAATTTCTACATTCGGTCTGCTTAATATCTCAGACATTTTTTTCCGTTGAGAGATAATAGTAGAGTCGATTTTGTTTAAATATGGATTGATCTCAACAGGAGTAAGTGAGACGTGCTCCATAAAATTTACAAGTCCTCTTATTGATTCATATTTTTTAGAAACCAATTTGCATCTCTCCTCCGAGGCCAGCCCGATACCGTGTGATAAATGGGTCAGTCTTAAGTCAGCATTATCTTGTCTTAAAAGAATTCTATACTCTGCTCTGGATGTAAACATACGGTAAGGCTCGTCGACACCTTTTGTAACCAAATCATCAATTAGAACTCCAATGTATGCCTGATCTCGTTTTAAAATAAATGGCTCTTTTTCATTAATTTTCAAGTGAGCATTTATCCCAGCCATTAATCCTTGCGCAGCCGCCTCTTCGTAGCCAGTCGTTCCATTTACCTGTCCGGCAAAATACAAATTAGGTATTGTCTTTACCTCCAAAGTATGATCGAGTTGGGTAGGAGGAAAGTAATCATATTCTACAGCATACGCGGGTCTGAAAATTACTACATGCTTAAAGCCGGGAATTGCTCTTAATGCTGCATATTGCGTCTCTAACGGTAATGAAGAGGAGAATCCCTGAAGGTAGTATTCATTTGTGTTCCACCCTTCAGGTTCCAGGAATAGCTGATGTGAAGTTTTATCTGAGAAGGTTCTCAGTTTATCTTCTATGCTCGGACAGTATCGTGGACCTCTTCCGTGTATTTTACCGGTAAAAAGAGGAGAGAATTGAAAACCTTCCTTAAGAATGTCGTGGACTTCCTGATTCGTATGAACCATATAACAACACAACTGTTTAACACTTCCTTGTATTGGAGAAGGGATATTCAAAAAGGAAAACTTTTCAGGAACTGAATCTCCTTCTTGTATTTGCAACTTAGTAAGGTCTATAGAACGTGCATCGAGACGTGGAGGGGTTCCTGTCTTCATCCTATCTACAATAATTCCCTTATTTACAAGTTGTTCAGTTAGATTTAAGGAAGGTAATTCTCCAACCCTACCCCCTTGAGTAGAATTTTGCCCGATAAAAAGCTTCCCGTTAAGAAACGTACCGGCAGTCAGAATAGTTGCTTTAGAATAGAAGGTTGCACCAAGCAATGTTTTGACCCCTATAATATTTTCTTGTTTAAAGATAAACTCTGTTACAGTATCCTGCCAAATATTAAGGTTGTTGGTATGTTCCAAAATGAATCTCCAGTTAAGAGAGAAGTGCTGCCTGTCGCATTGAGCTCTTGGACTCCACATTGCTGGTCCTTTAGAGCGGTTAAGCATCCTGAATTGTAAGGTGCTAGCATCAGTGACTAACCCTGTATAACCACCAAGAGCATCTATTTCTCTTACTATCTGACCTTTAGCAATCCCTCCTATTGCTGGATTGCAGGACATTTGGGCAATTTTCCCCATATCCATTGTCACCAGCAAAACACGGGATCCCAGTTTTGCTGCAGCGTGCGCCGCCTCACAGCCAGCATGTCCGGCTCCAATAACTATAATATCGAAAGTGTCTGTCATAAGGATTTTCTCTTACTCAAATAATAATCCTCTTTTGCCCTCATAACTTTAGTCTGTCTCTTTGTCTGGTCATCATATCCCAAAAGGTGTAAAACGCCGTGGATAATTACTCTGTTTAATTCTGTAGAAAATTCCTGCTTAAAAATTTTCGAGTTAGACCTGACCGTATCTGTACTGATAAAAATATCTCCCGAGAGTATCTTCCCTTCCGAATTGTCGAAGGTGATTACATCTGTATAGTAATCGTGGGAAAGATATTGTTTGTTAATGTTTAGAAGATATTCATCTGAACAAAAAATTACAGAGATATCCCCTACTTTCTTTGGACTATCATTGCCCTCTTCTATAACAACACTTTTAATCCAGTTAGTGCACTCTCTTCGGTTTTTAAAGAGTATTTTTGTTTCTACAATAAAATAATTAACCATTATTTTTCATCTCCTCTAACTGGTCCCAGTACTCTATCGCTCGTCTTGTGTGTGGAATAACAATTGAACCGCCGACTAAGTTCGCGACAGAAAATATTTCAAACGCCTGTTCTCTTGTAACATTCATTTCAAAACATTTTTCCAAATGGTAATCAACACAATCATCGCATCTAAGAACCAAAGATGACACTAATCCTAGCATCTCTTTTGTCTGAGAAGATAGTGCTCCGTCTTCATATGTTTTTGTATCTAAATTGAAAAAACGTTTGAAAAATAAATTGTCAGAGTCAAGAATTACCTTGTTCATTTTGGCACGATATGTGCGGAAGTTATTTACTTGTTCCATTCGAAATTAAATTTGATGCAAACTTACAAAAATATATAAATTAAATTTTAAAAAAATTATGGCTAAGGTGACAGTTATAGGTGCTGGGAATGTTGGAGCAACTTGCGTAAATGCAATGACAATGATGCAATTTGCTTCAGAGGTTGTTTTGCTCGATATTAAGCCTGGTATTTCTGAAGGAAAAGCAATTGATATGACTCAAACTGCAAAGTTATTGAAATTCGATACAAGAGTTGTGGGTGTTACTAATGACTATGAAGCAACTGCAAAATCCAAGGTCATCGTTGTTACATCTGGTATTCCCCGCAAACCAGGTATGACACGCGAAGAGTTAATAGGTACTAATGCAGGTATAGTGAATAATGTGGTTGAGAATGCGCTTAAATATTCTCCAAATGCAGTTATTGTCATGATTTCCAATCCTATGGACACAATGACATATCTTACCCTCAAGACAACAAAGCTGCCAAAAAACAAAGTGATTGGAATGGGTGGTATATTAGACAGCAACCGCTTTGTATATTATCTCAAAAAAGCATTGGATGCTCCTGCAAGTGATGTTGCAGGAATGGTGATAGGTGGTCACGGAGATACAACTATGATTCCTCTTACAAGATTTGCAAATTTGAGGGGGATACCTGTAAATGAACTTGTTTCCAAGGAAGTTCTTGATCAGGTTGCCAAAGATACAATGGTTGGAGGAGCTACACTTACAAAATATTTAGGCACTTCTGCCTGGTATGCACCAGGAGCTGCTGCTGCTGCACTTGTAAGATCAATTGTACTTGATGAAAAGAAAATTTATCCTTGTTGTGTAATGCTTGAAGGCGAGTACGGTCAAAATGATATTTGCATAGGCGTTCCGGTAGTAGTAGGCAGGCACGGATGGGAAAGAGTTGTAGAGTTAAAACTTAACGAAGAAGAACAAGCACAGTTCCAGAAAAGTGCAGATGCTGTACGTGCTACAAATGATGTATTGAAAGAGTTAAATCTGATATAATACCTAACGGGGTATTAGCTCAGTTGGTTAGAGTGCTTGCATGGCATGCAAGAGGTCATCGGTTCGACTCCGATATGCTCCACGTAAAAGTATGGAAAAAACCATTTTTGTAGGTGTTATAAGCCAAAATGATGACGAGCAAAAGGTAAATGATTACCTTGAAGAGCTTGAATTTTTGGCAGAAACTGCGGGGGCTAGCGGGGATAAAAGATTTATTCAAAAAATGGATAAACCTAACCCTAAAACCTATATCGGTTCGGGCAAATTGGAAGAGATCAAAGCATACATCAAAGAGCAGGATATAAATCTTGTAATATTTGACGATGAGCTCACCCCTTCGCAATTGAGAAACATTGAGAGAGAGCTTGAATGCCGTATTTTGGACCGTACAAATCTTATTCTGGATATTTTCGCTCAGAGAGCAAAGACTGCCTATGCAAAAACTCAGGTGGAACTTGCACAGTATCAGTACCTGCTACCAAGACTGACACGAATGTGGACTCACTTGGAGAGGCAAAAGGGCGGAATTGGGTTCAGAGGTCCCGGAGAGAGTCAGATTGAGACAGACAGGCGTATTATTCTGGATAAAATCAGCCGCCTTAAAGTTCAGCTCAAGAAAATTGACAGGCAAATGTCTGTCCAGAGGGGAAACAGGGGAAGCCTGGTAAGGATATCTCTGGTTGGTTACACAAATGTGGGAAAGAGCACGTTAATGAATCTTCTTGCAAAAAGTGATGTTTTTGCCGAGAACAAGTTGTTTGCAACTCTGGACACAACTGTGAGAAAGGTTGTAATAGAGAATGTTCCGTTTTTATTGTGTGATACTGTAGGATTTATCCGGAAACTTCCGCATCAGTTAGTTGAATCTTTTAAAAGCACATTGGATGAAGTTCGTGAGGCTGATATTCTGGTTCACGTTGTGGATATATCTCATCCTAACTTCGAAGAACAGATAAAGGTCGTACACGAGACACTCGCCGAGATTGGAGCTAAGGATAAGCCCCTTTTTCTAGTGTTTAACAAGATTGATATATACAACTATACTCCAAAGGGCGAATACGATTTGGGGCCAAAAAAACAGGAGAATTACAGTATAGAAGAGCTAAAGAACTCTTGGATGGGGAAAGAACACTCGCCTTGCATCTTTATTTCGGCAAAAGAGAAGTTTCATATAGACAAGTTAAAAAACGATCTGTATAAAATGGTAGCTGAGATTCACGCCGGCAGATATCCGTTTAATAATTTTCTCTGGACTTAACGAAGCCTTTGTAACCCTTCATTGTTTTTGCAGCAAAAAGAGAGTTCTGAATTAGTCTGATCAATATTCAAAAATTCCAATACTCGTTTTTGAACAAGTTCTGTCTCTTCTATAAAGCTATTATGACCCGAGTGTTCCATGAACTGTTTTTCTGCCTGAGGGAGAAGTTCTGCAAGCAAATTTGCCTTTTCCAAAGGTATGTGATAATCGTTATTGCCAAAAAAAATGAGAATTGGAGATGTGTAGCTCTTAAGAAACTCTAAATTGTCCGGTCTGGTCTTGAGCCCCTCAAGGGAGGCAACAATTCCTTCCGGGTCGTGTGTTTCTGCCAGTTCAATTATCTCACGGATCTTTTCATCCATCCTTCGCAAGTTTTCCGGGGCAAACATTTTTGGGATTCCCATCTTTACAATTGTCTGAAGCTTTGATTTATGTATAAGTGCGATCTCCCTGTCCCTGTCTGCCCTCTTTTCATCTGAATCTGCCAGTGGCCCGGAATGCATTAAAATAAGAGAGGTAAACCGTTCCGGAAATCTTTTTACAGCTTCAATGGCAATATATCCTCCCATTGAGTGCCCCATTATGCAAGCTTTGTCAACTTTACATAAATCCAAAACCTCTTTTGCTACATCGGCACAAAACTCTATGCTGTTGTTCTCTTTGTGAGAACCGGAAAGTCCGTGCCCGGGAAGGTCTATTGAGATTATTCTCAATTTTGGCAACATAGGAATTGCAAAATCATCCCAAACATATAGGGTTTCAAGATAACCGTGTAGCAGAAAAAGTGTTGTATCCCCCTTTTTACTGTCAGAGATGTGGATAGGGATACCTTTACAAGTAGCAAAAAATTCCATTAAGTTATATTTTTCACAAATTTAACAGATATTGGAGTTATTTTTATATTTTTGTTGAAATAACCTAGATCTGCAATTTATATATTTACAAAAATGATTAAATAATGAAATTAACAAAATTTTTGTCTGTTGCAGTAATCGCTATTCTCTCTCTTTCAATCTCGAGTTGCAATAAAGAGGCCGACCCTATTATTCTTACAGGTTCCTGGCAACTGGACCCATCTGCAACCTTTCTGCAGATTATTTATAATCCGACATATGCAGAAATGTATCCATCTGCTATCCAATATTTAAAAGACAACAAGGAAAAAATTCTAACGGAGATAAAAAAACCAGACATTATTCAGTTTTCCGATCCAAATGTTGTCGATTTTATTTATACCTCTCCTTTAGCGCCAACTGTCACCGGTACCTTCGACCAATTTGAAATCTATGTAAACATTAAGAATGCATTATTTCCAACTGGCATTGCTGGTGCATCAAACAATCATAAGCTTGAAATCTACTATACTAAAGACTATATGATGAGTATATTATACTCAATATTGACACCTGAAGACGATTCTCAAGATACCTTCTCAAAACTTATCGAGCAGTTTGATGGAGTGGGTGTTTATGTGAGAGCCCAATAAAATTTTAAATATTGATATTAAGTTTAGTCCTTAAGTTTTGCTTTTAAAAACTCTCTGTTCATACGGGCAATATGTGCAACTGAAATCCCTTTCGGACATTCCATTTCACAAGCTCGTGTGTTTGTGCAGGCGCCGAATCCCAGCTCATCCATCTTTGCTACCATTGCTTTTGCCCTTCTTGCTCCCTCAATCTTTCCTTGTGGCAACAAAGCAAGAGAACTTACTCTGGCAGAGACAAATAACATTGCTGAACCATTTTTACAAGCGGCTATACAGGCGCCACAACCCACACAAGCAGCTGCATCCATACTCTCTTCTGCAGTTTCTCTTTTGATTGGTATTGAGTTTGCGTCAGGAACTCCTCCTGTGTTGACAGATATGTATCCTCCCGCCTGTAGTATCTGATCCAGAGCATTTCTGTTGACAACCAAATCTTTTATAACAGGCATAGCCGCAGAGCGCCAAGGTTCAATAGTAATTGTGTCACCATCCTTGAACTTACGCATATGAAGCTGGCAAGTTGTTATATCATCGTCCGGTCCGTGAGCCCTGCCGTTGATATACAACGAACACATACCGCAAATACCTTCACGACAGTCATTATCAAACACAACAGGTCCATCATTTTTGCATCCCTTTTCGATTGCTACAGGATCGCTCCCTTCCCGAATAAGTTGATCATTAAGTATATCCATCATCTCAAGAAATGACGAGTCGGGAGAGATATTCTTAACCTTGTAGGTCTCGAAATGCCCCTTATCTTTTGCGCTTTTCTGGCGCCATATTTTTAATGTTAAATCCATAATGATAAACTCTTAATCTTTATAGTTTCTTGTAGCCAATTTAATAAACTCGTATTTGAGAGGCTCCTTGTGTTTTTCAGGTTCTTTTCCTTCGCCTGTATACTCCCATGCGCTAACATACATATAGTTTACATCATCCCGGAGAGTTTCGCCATCCTCAGTCTGCATCTCTTCACGGAAGTGTCCGCCACAAGACTCCTTGCGCATAAGCGCATCAAGTGCCATAAGTTCGCCAAGCTCCAAAAAGTCAGCTACTTTAAGTGCTTTTTCTATCTCTTGATTGAACTCTCCGCTCTCTCCCGGGACATATACATTCTTCCAGAAGTCTTCTCTTAATGCCTTAATCTCTTTTATTGCTGTCTGAAGACCTTTTTCATTTCTTGCCATGCCAACATATTCCCACATTATATGACCAAGTCTTTTATGGAAATGATCTACAGGCTCATTGCCTTTAACAGCAAACAATTTTGCAATTTTAGCTTTGACACCTTCCTCCGCCTTATCAAAAGCAGTGTGATTTATATCTGTCTTAAGAACCTGAATCTTAGATGCAAGAAAATCTCCGATTGTATAAGGAAGAATGAAATAACCATCTGCCAAACCCTGCATAAGGGCCGAAGCTCCGAGACGGTTTCCGCCGTGATCACTGAAGTTTGCCTCACCAATCGCATAAAGTCCCGGGATTGTTGTCTGAAGGTTGTAGTCAACCCAGAGACCTCCCATGGTGTAGTGGATGGCCGGATAGATCATCATAGGCTCTACATAAGGATTAACGTCGGTAATCTTTTCATACATCTGGAACAGGTTACCATATCTCTCCTCTATTACATGTTTGCCCAAACGGTCGATTGCAGTCTTGAAATCGAGGAACACTGCAAGTCCGGTGTCGTTAACACCAAAGCCTGCATCACACCTCTCTTTAGCCGCGCGGGAAGCCACATCCCTTGGTACGAGGTTTCCGAAAGCCGGGTAACGGCGTTCCAAATAATAATCTCTATCCTCTTCAGGAATCTGGGAAGCTTTTATATTTTTGGCTCTTAATTTATCAACATCTTCTTTCTTCTTAGGGACCCAGATTCTTCCGTCATTTCTGAGGGATTCACTCATTAGCGTAAGCTTTGACTGTTGTTCTCCATGAACAGGAATGCATGTAGGATGAATTTGTGCAAATGCAGGGTTTGCGAAGAATGCTCCTTTCTTGTAACATTGCCACGCAGCAGATCCGTTACTGTTCATAGCATTTGTGGAGAGAAAAAATACATTTCCGTAACCACCGGAAGCAATTACAACGGCGTGGGCACCATGTCTTTCAATTTCACCTGTAATAAGGTTTCTGGCAATAATACCTTTTGCCTCTCCGTCAATAACCACCAGGTCCAGCATCTCGTGGCGAGTGTAACATTTAACTGTTCCCAAATGAATCTGACGGTTAAGTGCTGCATATGCGCCCAAAAGTAACTGTTGACCGGTTTGACCCCTTGCATAGAATGTCCTGCTAACCTGTGCGCCTCCAAATGAACGGTTATCCAATAATCCGCCGTACTCGCGGGCAAAAGGGACACCTTGTGCAACGCATTGGTCAATTATTAAGTTACTTACTTCTGCAAGACGATATACATTTCCCTCTCTGCTTCTGTAGTCACCACCTTTAATTGTATCATAAAAAAGACGGTAGACAGAGTCGTTGTCGTTAGGGTAGTTTTTTGCAGCATTAATTCCACCCTGAGCCGCTATTGAGTGAGCTCTGCGTGGTGAATCGCTAATGCAAAAAACCTTTACATTATAGCCTAGTTCACCAAGAGATGCCGCTGCTGATGCTCCTCCCAAACCAGTACCAATAACGATAATCTCCAGCTTACGCTTGTTTCCAGGGCTGACGACACGGATATGTGTCTTATGTTCTGTCCACTTCTCGGACAAAGGCCCTTCAGGGGTTTTTGAAATTAGTTTTTCGGACATTTTTACCATTTTTAAAGTCCGCAAAACTACGCATTTCGGACAAGATAACCAATTATATCTCAATTTTTGTACCTTTACCAAAAATAAGAATTGGTATTATGAAAACAATAAAATTACTCTTAATATTTATCGCTTCCTTTTCTGTTTTAACTGGTTATTCTCAAACCACAATCATTCCAAAACCCAATAGAGCCGAGTTTGGAGAGGGTTACTTTCAGATGAATGAAAATTGTGTTATCTGCACAAACGAAAAGAGTTATTCCAATTTAAACTACCTTAAGAACAAGCTTGTCAAGGCTACAGGATTTCCTTTTAACGATACCAGAAAACTTCCCTCCGACAATTTTATCTCGTTGGATTTTTCTGCCGGTTACAACATTCCCAACGAAGGGTATCTTTTAAATATTTCAAAGTCAAGTATTATCATTAAGGCAAGTAGCTCTGCAGGAGTTTTTTACGGTATTCAGTCACTTTTGCAACTTCTGCCGCCCACAATCTACTCAGGAAGAACTACCGGTCACGAATTGTGGAGGATTCCGGTAGTATCTGTCGAAGATTCCCCCAGGTTCAGTTACCGGGGAATGATGCTCGATGTATCAAGAACTTTCTTCGATGTTCAAACCGTCAAGAAATATATAGACTGGATGTCGTATCATAAAATTAACACTTTCCACTGGCATCTTACAGACGACAATGGTTGGCGCATTGAAATCAAAAAGTATCCCGAACTTACAAATAAAGGTGCATGGAGAGGGGAGAACGAAGTGCTCGCCGCCGCCTTTGGACAAGGGAACAAGAGATATGGAGGGTTTTATACACAGGATCAAATAAAAGAGATTGTAGTATATGCCGCGCAGAGACATATCGAGATAATTCCTGAAATAGATCTTCCCGGGCATAGTAAGTCAGTTACAGCCTCTTATCCTCGGGTCGCCTGTTCGGGCAGGGATAATAAACTGAGTGTACAAGGAGAGGAACAGAATGTATGGTGCGTAGGTAAAGAACAGAATTACAAGATGCTGGAAGAAATAATAAAAGAGTTGTCAAAGTTGTTTCCATCTAAATACATCCATATCGGAGGCGATGAGGTTAATTATTCTGCGTGGACCTCTTGTCCTGATTGTCAGGCCTTGATGGAGAGAGAGGGGATGAAGGAGCCGGTTGAACTTCTCAATTACTTTGCAAGGAGAATGGAGAGTATTGTTGAAAAACACGGAAAACATATGGCAGGATGGGAGGAGATAATGGATGGGAAAGATCTGAAAAGAGAGACAAGAGTATATGCCTGGAGGAGTGTGGAAAAGGGTGTGAAATCTGTAAAAAAGGGACAACCTACTGTAATGATGCCTAGTTCATATTGCTATTTAGACATGAAACAATCGGAAAATGAGAGGGGACACAACTGGGCTGGAATAGTGCCTATCGAAAAGACTTACTCTCTTGACCCTGTTGGAACTGCCCAATTAACTCAGGAAGAGTCCGGGCTGATTATTGGAGTTCAGGGGGCCCTTTGGGCAGAATTATTGGGAAGACCTCAAAGGTTTCTTGATTATCAGACATACCCAAGATTATGTGCTATTGCGGAGGTTGGCTGGACGCATCAGGAACTCAGAAGTTGGCTGGAATTTAACGACCGTCTTTCGAAGAATCATTTTGAAAGGATGTATCAGATGGGCATTGCTTTCCGTATTGCCCCCCCTATTGTTATATATGAGAACGGAGCTCTTAAAGCAGAAGCTCCATATCCTTGGCAGGTAATAAGATACACTATGGATGAGAGCAATCCGACACCATACTCTTCTATCTACAGAGGTGAGATTTTTACAGACAAGCCTGTTAAGTTTCGTTTTGCAACATTTTACAGGGACGAACTCTCAAGCATTGCCGTTAAAGCATCAAATGTAGAATATGAGTATCAAAAACCCGAATTCGAAATAGAGACATCCATTGCTGTCAATAATAAAACTCCACTCGCCAATCTTTATGATTACAAACAGGATACCTATGTAAGAAGCAGCGAGAGACTCAAGGCCGGAGACTACTTTACATACAGGTTTAAAATGCCCGTTTCCTCAAAAAGGATAACTGTGGAGACCGGAATACCCAACATTAGTTTCTATCCGGTAACTGACGGGTATGTAGAATACTCATACAACGGTACAGATTTTATTAAAGGAGACGAGTTTGTGAATGGTATAGCCGTAATTTATCCTAAAGAACCGGTAATGGCAGTCAGAATACAGGTTACAGCTCCGAATGATGGCTATACAGCCGCTTTCCAGGAGTTGGAAATTGATTAATTATTTACGGTAAGGGTTTTGTATGCACGAATTATTGCCTCAGAGGCCTGTCCGTTCAGTTCATTCAGCTCATCGAGATTAAGACCGTCTTTTCTCCATCTTTCAATAGGATCTTTGTAGAGCAGATAGACAAACTCTTCTGCGGGGCAAAGTTCCTGCATATAACCACTTCCCTTGCTATTATAGATAAGGTTGAAGTTCATATATTTGGGTCCGTTTCCACGTTTTAGCGAGAATGTTTTATACTTAAGTGCAAGGGCGTTATCGCAAGCTGTGGAATTTTGAGACTCACCGGAACGCATAACTACTGAGGGTTGCTGATCTCCGGCTTTTACCCAAAGCGGAATTGCCACACCGGCAGGGGGATATCCCAAGACTGTCCACATAGTTGTCATCTCAACATTTTCTCCCGGCCTTACACCTTGAATTACGACTGAAGCTGTAGATGATTTTCTTGGAATAAAATCCTGATCAACAACCCAACCGTTGAACCTCTCAGGAGACTGGTCTGGTTTCAGAAGATTGAAACCCTGTAGCGAATGATAAAATGAGCGCGACAAGTTGTTAAAAATCCACTGCGGAGTGATATTCATAAAGGGAGTCTGTTTTGATAAAATTTCACTTGCAGTTTGATACCTGACATAACCCATACCTTCGTTAAACCGACCTGTATATGAATAATTTGTATAAATAAGATAACCCTCAGGTGCAATTTTTGGATCGTTGGCATCAACTTTTATAAACCCGGCATTATTGGTCTCATAATAAGCGGCACCACCCTCTGCATCTATAACTCCGAAGTTTGCCTCCACACCCAAAGGTTTTTTATGTGAATTAAGAAAATTTTCAAAATCTGACAGATTTTTACAGACAGAGAGAGCTTCAAACATTATTTTTCCCTCCTGATCCATTTTTTCTTCTTTAACATCGTCATCTTTAATATTATATGAGGCTGTATTAATAATAGAGAAGCCTGCGCTGTTGGTACCCACCCATACTATGCCTGTACTGTCCGGGCTATCGACCAACGCAATAAAATTGTATCTATCACCCTCAAAAAACTGAATCCTGTTATTATCTTCTCCGGTATCCCTGTGTTTCCACAGTAACGGTCTGCCATCCGGAGTCAATTTACCTGTAATAATAGCAGATGTACAGGAAAACAAATCATTACAGTTTAAAATGATAAGTAAAGTCGAAAAAATTGTTATAATAAATCGTTTCATATTAAAAGCTCTCCCATTGAATTTTTGTTTATACCCAAATGTTTGTATGCCAGATCAGTAACCTCTCTTCCCCTGGGAGTTCTGTGTATAAAACCCTCCTTTATAAGAAATGGTTCATAAACCTCTTCTATTGTTCCTATATCTTCACTTACTGCTGTTGCAATTGTACTCACTCCAACCGGTCCCCCTTTAAATTTATTAATTATTGTAGAGAGAATCTTATTATCCATAAGATCTAAACCTCTCTTATCTATATTTAAGGCGTCCAAAGCATAATTTGTAATTTCAATATCTATTTTACCATTCCCTTTCACTTGGGCAAAATCTCTTACCCTTCTGAGCAGTGAGTTTGCAATTCTTGGTGTTCCCCTGCTCCTGCGTGCTATCTCCGTTGCTGCCTCTTTTTCAATTCCAATATTCAAAATTGCAGCACTTCTTGTTATAATTTTAAGAAGCACTTCGGCATCGTAGTACTCCAGATGTGATTGAATTCCAAACCTTGCCCGCAAAGGAGAGGTAAGTAACCCGCTTCTGGTAGTTGCTCCTATAAGAGTAAAAGGATTCAGGGAAATTTGTACAGATCTTGCACCCGGACCCTTATCAATCATAATATCAATAGAAAAATCCTCCATAGCCGAGTAAAGATACTCCTCGACAACCGGTGCCAGCCTGTGTATCTCATCTATAAACAAAACATCTCCCTTTTCAAGACCTGTAAGCAAACCTGCCAAATCACCAGGCTTATCGAGTACCGGACCGGATGTAATTTTCATACCTACTCCAAGTTCGTTGGCTACAATATGAGCCAGAGTAGTCTTACCAAGACCCGGAGGACCGTGAAGCAAAAGATGATCCAAAGCCTCGCCCCTCATTTTAGCAGCTTTTACAAAAATTTTAAGATTTCCAATTATCTTCTCCTGACCTGAAAATTCCGCAAAATCCTGTGGTCTTATTTGTCCTTCAAAATCCCTATCTTTGCTTTCTTTCTCATTATGAGGGTCAAAACTTGCCATTTTATAAACACTATTAATTATTACAAATATATATTATTCTTTTTATAAATCTTTTGTTTTTGATATATGCTTGTTTATATGTTCATAAATAAAGATATTAACTTAAAATGGCTTTTATAAACACCAATTAACATCGTTTTCAACAAGTATTAATTCATATAATTATTTACATATAAATATTATAAATAATTTTTACAGTAGTTGTCAACAGATATTAATAACTTTTTGGCTTATTATTTTACAAATAAAAAGTGTGGATAATTTTTCGATAAAAAGATGAAAAACTACCCCTCTAAAATTTGCTTTTCAAAACGGAATAATTATATATAAAATATCCTTGATTTTTAAAAAATAGTTATTGAAACTTCTGCACATTTATCAAACGGAGTTATTAACATATATCCACACTTTATGTTAATAAACTATCTTTGCATTCTGATTTATGAAAGATAATAACCCTGAGAGTTGTTTTGCAGAACAAGAGTCTAATAAAGAGCTGATCGAGTGGATCAAAAGCTCTTCTAAAGATCTTATGGTTCTGGATGGACTTTACTCTTCTGCAAAGGCGTTTGCTATGGCGTCGGCTATGCAGGAGGGGCTTCATCTTGTACTGTTGAATAATAAAGACGCCGCTGCTTACTGTGCCAATGACCTTAGCAGTTTGATTGACAAGGAGAGTGTATATTTTTTCCCAAGTTCAGTAAATTACAGCTTAAGGAACGGCGTAAAAGATTCATCACATCTGGTACAGAGGACAGCAGCAATAAAGGCGATAAACTCATACCTGAATGGAGAGGTAAAATCCGGCAGGGTGATTCTGGTCGGTTATCCTCACTCTGTTTCTGAATTGTTTATCAATAAAAAAAAATTACAATCCGGCATTCTTAGTATTTCCAAGGGATACACACTGTCACACGAATTTATTAAAGAGACCTTGATTGCATACTCTTTCGAAAAAGTAGATTTTGTTACTGAACCCGGGCAGTTCGCGCTAAGAGGAGGGCTTATAGATCTCTTCTCCTATTCCGACAACAGGCCTTACAGAATTGACTTCTTTGGAGATACCGTTGAGAGCATAAGAGCTTTTGATATTGAGAGCCAAAGATCTACAGAAGAGTTTGAAAGCATAGAAATATTTCCTAATATATATGAGGGAAATATAAAGGCAGAGCTTATAGATTATTTTACATTTACAAAAGGGAAATCCACGATTTGGGTTACTGACTACGACTATTTCACGCAACAGATTGCTCTTTTGAAAGAGCATCAGAGAGAGGAGGAGGAGCTGCTGGACAAGGAGGCTTTCATGAGTAATATTGAGAGACATAAAAGGATATTCTTCGGACCTCTGCAAAGGAGTCTGGTTGCCGGGAGAACTCTATCTTACCATACAACTCCCCAGCCATCGTTTAATAAAAATTTTGAATTGCTGGCCCGGGATATTGCAGATAGAACAGCACAAGGTTATGCGGTTTCGATTTTGAGTGACAACCCTAACCAAATCGAGAGACTTCGTCAGATTTTCTCTTCTATTGAAAAGTCGAATGTAACGTTTGATACTCAAAACTGGTCCCTTCACGAAGGATTTATAGATCATATATCTAAAATTTGCCTCTACACAGATCACCAGATTTTTGAAAGGTACCACAGGGTAAAAACTCAGCGATCTGTTGAGAAAAGTGAGAGACTCACCATTAACGAACTGAACTCTTATCAAATCGGGGATTATATTGTGCATATAGATCACGGTGTGGGGCAATTCGGAGGTCTTGTAAAGACCCAGATAAACGGAAAGCAACAAGAGGCGGTAAAACTGATATACAAAGACGGCGATGTAATTTTTGTATCGATACACGGACTGCACAGGATATCTAGATACAAGTCCAAAGACTCATTGCCGCCTAAAGTGTACAAGCTGGGGACAGGGGCCTGGCAAAAATTAAAAAGCCAGACAAAATCCAAAATTAAAGATATAGCAAAAGATCTGATAGACCTGTATTCAAAGAGAAGAGATGCAAAAGGATTTGCATTTTCAAACGACTCATACTTGCAAAATGAACTGGAAGCATCTTTTATTTATGAGGATACACCGGATCAGGTAAAAGCAACCAAAGCGGTAAAAGAGGATATGGAGCAATCGTTTCCAATGGACAGGCTTATTTGCGGAGATGTAGGCTTCGGTAAGACAGAGATAGCAATAAGGGCGGCTTTCAAAGCGGTAGCTGACAGCAAACAGGTTGCCTTGCTGGTGCCAACAACTATTCTGGCTTTACAACATTATAAAACCTTTGAAAGGCGGCTCAAGGACTTTCCGTGCAGAACAGAATATATCAGCAGATTGAGAGATTCCGGTGAAATCAGGGATATAACACAAGATTTGGAGAAGGGCAAAGTGGACATAATAATTGGCACCCACAGACTTCTTAATAAAGAGATTAAATTTAAAGATCTGGGTCTGCTCATAATAGACGAAGAGCAAAAATTCGGAGTTGCCGCCAAAGAGCGACTTCGTCAACTGAAGTTAGATGTAGATACCCTTACTCTTTCTGCAACGCCAATACCAAGAACACTCCAGTTTTCACTGTTAGGCGCCAGGGATTTGTCCATAATCAATACCCCTCCACCAAACAGGCTTCCGGTTCAGACGGAAATAATTGACTTTAACGAAGAGTATATAAGGGATGCCATTAACTTTGAGGTAGAGAGAGGCGGACAAGTATTCTTCGTTCACAACAGGGTTGAGGATATCAGAGCTGTGGAAGATATTATACGCAGGCTGTGTCCCAATGTCAAAACCTGCATCGGTCACGGTCAGATGGTGCCTGCAGCTCTGGAGAGGGTAGTGCTGGATTTTATGGCAGGAGATTATGATGTTCTTATTGCTACGACAATCGTGGAGAATGGCATCGATATTCCTAATGCCAACACGATAATCATCAACCAGGCCCAGAACTTTGGCCTCAGCGATCTTCATCAGCTCCGGGGCAGGGTAGGGCGGTCAAATAATAAGGCCTTCTGTTATCTTATTGTCCCTCCATTAATCTCAATTACAGATGATGCAAGAAGAAGATTAAAGGCGATTGAGGCTTTTTCTGATCTTGGGAGCGGATTCAACATAGCTATGCAGGATCTGGACATAAGAGGAGCAGGAAACCTCCTGGGAGGGGAGCAGAGTGGTTTTATTGCAGATATGGGTTTCGAAACCTATCAGAGAATTCTTTCCGAGGCCTTTTCTGAATTGAGAGAGGAGAGAGGCTTGGAAGATATTGCGGAAAGAGGTGCAAAAGAGTATGAGTATATATCTGACTGTATTATCGATACCGATCTGGAAATTCTGATTCCCGATGATTATATAGGAATTACGGCGGAGAAAATAAGGCTTTACAAAGAACTTGATGCTATTAATGAGGAGAAAGAGCTGCAACAATTCATAGATGCTATGGTGGACAGATTCGGGCCTATTCCGGAGCAGGTGAAACAACTTGCTTATACTGTAAGATTGCGCAGACTTGCCGTAGAGCTGGGCTTTGAGAAAATTGTTCTGAAAAACGGAATTATGCTGGCGTACTTTGTAAGCAACCAACTCTCTTCTTATTATAAATCGGAACATTTTGCAAAAATACTGGAGTTCCTGCAGAAGCAGGCAAAACGGTTCCGTCTGAAGGAACAGAATGACAAACTCTATATTACCGTCAACTCTGTGGATAGCGTGGAGAGGGCTTACAAAATATTTTTAGAGATGAAGTCATAATCTTAATAACTTTACATATCGTGTCAAACCTCATTATTGATATTGGAAATTCATCACTCAAAGCGGCGTTCGCCGAGGGTATAGTGCTTGGTCAAACCCGTCGTTATCAGGGAGAAAAGGTATTGGAATTTATCAAAAAGCTTACATTGATTAAACGTCCCTCTGTGATGATTGTCTCTTCGGTCAGGCTTTTCGATGAGAATTTCTATAAGAATCTGGAGGAGGAATGTGATAATCTATTGGTTCTCAATGAAAACACAAAACTCTCTATTATAAACAGGTATTTGACACCTGCCACATTGGGTCCGGACAGACTTGCAGCAGCTGTTGCCGCTGCAGAACTTTTCCCGGGCAGGAACTGTATAATATTTGACTTTGGAACAGCATTGACTATAGATTTTATAAGTGAAAACAAAGAATTTTATGGAGGTAATATCTCATTGGGCCTAAGAACCAGATTTAAAGCCTTAAATCATTATACTCAACAACTTCCGCTACTGGAAAACCCGGTCAATTTTAAACCTGTCGGGGGTACTACAAGGGAGGCAATTGAGTCGGGAGTAGTTTTAGGTCTGATTTTTGAAGTTGAGGGCTACATAAATCGTTTTCCGGATCATACTTTTATATTTACAGGCGGAGATGCGATTTATTTTGCAGGAAAACTGAAAAGTTCCATATTTGTAGTTTACAATTTAGTGATGATGGGTTTGGCCCGTATAGCAGATTACCATGCGAGATATTAAAAAAATTCAGAAAGGGGCAATTTTACTTGCTCTGCTTCTATTCGGTCAGCAAATTTTTGCTCAGACAACTGATGCTCTCAGTACGTTTACCCCATACTCAATTTTTGGATTGGGCGACGTGGTAAGGCCGGGCACTGCTTTCAACAAAGGTATGGGCGGAATAGGGATTGGCGTAAAGGACGCCCGTTCGATAAACTATCTCAATCCGGCGGCAATCTCAGAAAGGGATTCCCTATCATTCATGCTTGATTTCGGAATAGAGCAGAAAAATTTCCACATGTCCGGGAACAATATAAAATCTGCATATGACGCATTCAATATGGATCACCTGATCATCACATTGCCGCTTTACAGGAGATCTGCAATTGTTGTAGGTGTCACACCATACAGCAACGTAGGTTATAAATTTGAACAGACCGAGACGGATCCCGCATTAGTAGCGGAAATGGGTGACATTAAGTATCAGAGATATGGTACAGGAGGTATCAATCAACTTTTTCTGGGGGGATCCTTAAAACTGTCAAAGAATTTATCTTTTGGCGCAGAGGGTATCTATTACTTTGGAACAATCGACCGATATTCAAATGTTTTGTTCAACTCAAGCAGTTCGTACAGGAGAATAAATACAGGAATGGATTATGTTGTCCATTCTTTTTCAGGAAAGTTAGGTTTGCAATACTCTCTGAATTTGCCCAAAGATATGAACCTCACACTGGGAGCGACCTATCTTATAAAATCAAAACTAAGCGGTGACTTTACAAAATATGCCACGGCTGTTGGTGCTACCGGAGCGATTGATACAGTCTCCTATGTTACAACTTCTGATACTCAGATGGAGATACCTACTGAACTTGGTTTTGGTGTGTCGTTGAGAAAAAACGACAAGTGGATGGTCGGTGCAGACTACATAAGGCAAGATTGGAGCAACACAACATTTACGGCTACGCCCGGTGTTGATTTTAAAACATCACTGAGCAATACTGTCAGGTTCGGTTTTGAATATACACCAAACCGGTATGATGTCCGTTACTATTTGAGACGAGTAACATACAAAGGTGGTGCCTATTATGAAAAATCATACATGAGTATTGGAGGTAACCAGATAAACTCAACCGGCGTGACATTAGGTGTCAGCCTGCCAGTCTCAAGAAGATATAATTCAGTGGGATTGTCAGTTGATATGGGACAAAGGGGAAGTTTGAAAAACAACATGGTTAAAGAGAAGTATCTTATGTTTATCTTTAGCATAGGTCTTCACGATAATTCCTGGTTCCTCAAATACAAATACGACTAATTTTATCAATAAAATTTTTTATGATATAATATGTTGAAAAAAGAGGTCAGCAGAGGTTATAGATTTACTTTGGTAGCAGTCACATTTGTGATTGCTACCATCGTTTTGTCTTGTAAAGAACAGATACCGGTAACCGTAAGTATTGACTCAGACAAATTTCCGACCCAGATAATTGAGAAAATGTCTTTTCAACAGACAAGTGCCAGTAAGGTTGTCTTAAGGGTAGAGGCTCCAAAAATGGAGCGTTTTACCCAGGTTAAAGAACCCTATGATAACTTTCCGAAAGGCATAAATGTGAAGGCTTACACCTGGGATGGCCGTTTGGAGACAGAAATAAGAGCAAACTTTGCAAAGCATATTCATGCATCGGCAGAGGAGATTTGGGTAGCTAACGGGAATGTTGTGGTGAATAACTATATCAAAGGAGAGAAAATGGTTACCGATACCTTGTACTGGGACAGGATAAATAAAAAAATATATACCCACTGTTGGGTTAAGCTTACGACACCTGATCTCTTTATGCAGGGTTATGGGATGGAGTCCGATGATATGGCCAGGAATGCAATCATTTTAAAGCCTTTTGACAGTTACGCAATTGTTGCACGCGACTCATTGGAGGTGCCTTACATTGACTCTATAAATTTCATAGGGCCATTTCCTCGTAAAAAAAAGTAGTATGATAGTCCCAATTATTTTTGCGCTTATATCGCTGATTGTTGTGGCTCTCTATTCTGCACTGGAGAGGGCTCTTCAATGCTACAACAAGCTACAGGTTGAGGTAGACAAAAAGCAGGGGAAAAAATATGCGGAAAAAATAGACAAATTGTCCCAGAACAAGGGAGAAGTTATCTCCACTTTTTATATAGGCAGAACTTTGGCTCTTCTTGTCTTCGGACTATCTATGGTTTTTACTTTAGACCCCTGTCTATCTCTATGTATTTCACTTAGCCGGGTAATGATCATTATAATAGAGATTGCGGTCGTAATTATTCTGGTTTTTATTGTTGCAGAGCTCGTCCCTTTTGCTGTCTCTACAATGAATCCCAACAGAGTGCTTGAAAGTTTCTGCTGGTTTGCAGATTTCTCCCATCGCCTCTTCTTGCCATGTGTAAAAAGGAGTGTAAAGCGAGAAAATACGACGGGCGCACCATCTGAAGATATTGCCATTTTCCAGAATGCTCTCAATTTTTCTGAAGTGGTACTAAGAGAGTGCATGGTTCCCAGAACCGAGATATGTGCAATTCCGGAAGAGTCTACTTATGAAGAGCTTCTGGAACAATTTGCAGAGTCAAACTATTCGAGAATCATAGTATACAGGGATAATATCGATAGAATCATCGGCTATGTTCATTCAAAGGATCTTTTTAATGGGGAAAAACCGGTTAAGGAGCTCTTAAGGGAGATCGACTATCTCCCTGAGACTATGAGTGCTCAGGCTCTTCTTGCAATGTTTACAAAGAGTAAGAGATCTATTGCTGTTGTTCTGGATGAATATGGCGGAACAGCGGGAATAGTTACTTTAGAAGATTTGATTGAAGAGATTTTTGGGGAAATTTCCGACGAGTTAGATAAAGAGGAGTTTATTGAGAAAAAAATCTCCGATAACGAATATATTTTTTCTGCCAGAATTGAGATTAAATATCTTAACAGAACGTATGATCTGACACTCCCGGAGTCTGAAGAGTATGAGACCTTAGCTGGTTTAATTACATTTTTCCACGAAAATATACCATCAGAGGGAGATGTGCTGGAATATGAAAACTTTCACTTTAAAGTATTAAAAACAACCTTAAACAGAGTTGAAACTGTTGCTTTGAGAATAGTTGAAGAATAAATAGGTTATAAAAATTTTTTACTACCTTCGCGCTTCATAAGGAAATAACTAAAAAATTTATACAAAATGGCAGTTCTAGAGAAGATCCGCGTTAAATTTGGTGCTTTTATTACACTTTTAATTGGTGTGGCGCTCCTTTCATTTATAATTGACGCAGACACATTACGATCGGCAATCTCTATGTTTTCTTCTAAATACGATATAGGAGAGATGAACGGGAAAGCTATATCTTATCAAGATTTTCAAAAAAAGATAGATTACTACACAAAGATTCATGAATTGGCAACCGGTTCTTCTACAATGGATGAAGAGGCGCAAGAGATGGTGAACCAGAGTGCCTGGCAGGAGCTTATCAGTGAAAATGTACTGATTCCGGCAGTTGAGACAGCAGGTATTGCTGTTGGGGATGATGAAATGCTCGACTTAACTCAGGGGTCGCAAATATCTCCTGTTCTTTTGAGAGAACGTTCTTTTATCGGATCTGACGGTCAGTTCGACAGAAATATGTTGGTTCAGTTTATCAAAGCTATACCTCAGGACAACAGTGGCAACCTCTCTACATACTGGAAATACCTTGAAAGCAGTATTAAAAACGAACAGATGGTTACAAAATATATCTCTTTACTCGCAAAAAGCAACATTGCAAACCCTGTTGAGCTGAGGAGATCCATTGAGGAGAACAACGTTACTTCAGACGTGTCCTTTATTATCCAGCCTTACGGTATTTCTGAAGATTCTACAATCGTTGTAACTAAACAAGAGATTAAAAATTATTACAACAAGTACAAAAACAACTTTGAACAAGATGCAAGCAGAGATATTGAGTATGTTGTTTATGAGGTTGTGCCCTCTTTGCAGGATATTAACCTTGCTCAGGCTGACATCAATAAGGTTTATGACGAGTTTGCATCTACTTCGAATCTAAAAATGTTCCTTGCAAGAAACTCGGATAAGCCATTGGATAATTACTACTACAAAGCCGGTGAATTAGCCTCAATATCACCAATCCTTGACAGCTTTGCATTTAAAGCAAACCGTTCAAGCGTATTGCCTGTATATCAGGAGGGCAATATTTTCAGAGCTGCCAGAATCAACTCTATCAGACAAATTCCGGATTCGATATATGTTCAGCACATACTTATTCAAAACAATAACAAAACATTGGCAAAAGCGCAAGCAGATTCTTTGATCAAGGCCATCGAGGGTGGTGCAGATTTCAGCGAAGTTGCAGCTGCTAACTCTTTGGACAAGAACCCTAATGCAGCTCCCGGAGAATTGGGATGGATGACTCAAAGTTATAATATTCCGGGTTTTGACACTTGTTTCTATGCTGCTCCAAATAAATTGTTTACACTTGAATCAAACTACGGTCTGCATATTGTCAGAGTTAAAGAGAGAACAACTCCTGTAACTAAGGTTCAACTTGCAATTTTGGAAAAAAGTGCTGTAGCAAGCAAAGAGACATACCAAAGCTTCTACTCAAAGGCGAGTAATTTGGTTTCCAAATCAGACGGAAAGATTGAATCCTTTAATGCTGCAATAAAGGAACTGAATCTGACTACTGTTCCTGCAAATGGAATTGCTGAGGGGGCAAAGACTGTTGCCACTTACAAGAATGCAAGAGATATTAGTCGTTGGGTATATGATGCAAAAACAAAAATAGGGGATGTTTCTCAGATTATTTCGGTAGACAATAAGTTTTTCTTTGTAGTTGCCCTTACAGGAATACGCGAGGAGGGAATTCCGGAACTTGCAACAATCGAACCGGATATCACTACAATTCTTAAGAGAGAAAAAGCAAATGAGAAGATGGTGGAAAATGTTCAGGAACAGGTTAAAGGAATGACTAATATGGACGAGATTGCCGCAAAATTGGGTACAACTGTTAACAAGCAGAATGGTGTCTCGTTTGGTGCCGTCGGATCGCAATCGTTCGATCCTAAGTTTGTAGGATCTGTTGCCGGAGCCAAGGTGAGTACGCTTGTCGGACCTATTGGTGGTAATGTTGGTGTTTACATATTTAATGTTGATGCCAGACAAACCGGAGCCTTCTTTACCGAGGACGATGCTAAAGCAAGAAAGAACCAGATATTCGGATATCAGATTCAGATGTTGCCATCCATACTTGAAAAGGCAGCTGACGTTAAAGATCACAGAGCAAAATTCTTTTAGCAGATAATCAGACGTTGAATCTGAAATGCATTATGTCGCCGTCCTGAACGACATACTCTTTGCCTTCGACGCCCATTTTGCCAGCCTCTTTGCAGGCGGCTTCAGAGCCGTACTTTACATAGTCTGCATACTTTATGACTTCTGCGCGGATAAAGCCCTTTTCGAAGTCTGTGTGAATAATTCCTGCTGCCTGTGGAGCTTTTGTCCCTTTGTGGAAGGTCCAGGCTTTAACCTCCTGAATTCCCGCTGTAAAATAGGTTTCAAGATTAAGCAACGAGTATGCTGTACGAATTAGACGTGATACCCCCGATTCTTCAAGTCCGATTTCGTTGAGAAACATTTGTCTCTCTTCAAAGCTATCAAGTTCAGCAATTTCCGACTCAATTTTTGCAGCAACTATAAGCATCTGAGCATCTTCATCTTTAATTGCCTCTTTGATCCTCTCCACAAACTGATTGCCCTCTTTTGCGGAGTTTTCGTCTACATTGCAGAGATACAGCACAGGTTTATCGGTGAGCAGGAAGAGATCCTTTGCAAGCTTTTTGTCTTCTGCATTTTCAATTTGGACGGTTCTTGCAGATTTGCCCTGTTCCAGCACCTTTTTATATTTAACCAGGATTTCGTACAACCTTTTTGCACTCTTGTCTCCACCAGTCTGTGCCTGCTTCTGGAGTTTTCCTATTCTGCTCTCGATAGTCTCAAGGTCTTTAATCTGAAGTTCTGTGTCAATTATCTCTTTATCCCGTACAGGATTTACACTTCCGTCCACGTGAACTACATTAGGGTCTTCGAAACAACGCAGAACATGTATAATAGCATCGGTTTCACGAATGTTGGCAAGGAACTGATTTCCTAAACCTTCGCCTTTGCTGGCTCCTTTTACCAGCCCGGCAATGTCTACAATCTCTACAGTGGCAGGCACCACTCTGTGTGGTTTAACAAGCTTTTCAAGCACTTGCAGCCTGTCATCGGGTACTATGGTCGAACCGATGTTCGGCTCAATTGTGCAAAAAGGAAAGTTTGCAGCTTGTGCCTTGCCGGAACTGATACAATTGAAGAGAGTAGATTTACCGACATTGGGAAGACCTACTATACCGCATTGAAGTGACATTTTCCAGAATTTTATTATTTGTGACGGTGAAAATAGTTAATTTTTGCGGGAAAATCTAAAATCAGATAAAATTACCATAATATCAGATAATTAGAATGGCATAAAGAAATTTAATTCATGTGTTGTTTATACTTTTATGGAAAAGGAATATGGAAAAGGGAAAGAAAAATATGAAATATAAGAGGAATCTGTTTATTATTGCTTGTATATCAATACTATCAATAATGTTTTGTTTCATGGGAGAGGCACAAATAACGGTGCCGGAAGGTGGAAACGCAGGAAACTATACAGTTATGTTCTGGAACCTTGAAAACTATTTCGACCCTTTTGACGATCCTGCAACCTCCGATGATGAGTTTACGCCGTTTGGAGGGAAATTCTGGAGCTGGAAAAAATATGTGACAAAGAGAAACAACATAGCCAAAGTAATAATTTCTGCCGGAGAAAAGAATTCGAAGGGGGAGGTAAGCTATCCCTCTCTAATAGCTCTGGCGGAGGTGGAAAACCGTTTTGTGGTCGAGCAACTGGTAAGATCGACACCGCTCGCTCTTGTAAATTATGGAGTAATCCACAGAGACTCACCCGATGAGAGAGGAATAGATGTTGCTCTTTTGTACAGAAAGGATGTTTTCAGGCCACTTTCGGTGGAGTTCTTATATATTCACCTTCCGGACTCGTCTTTTAAAACAAGACTGATTTTGTACACTAAAGGAGTATTGGAAGATCTGGATACACTTCATATTTTTGTCAACCATTGGCCCTCCAAATTCGGCGGAGAGGCCATCTCACAACCAAAAAGAAGAGCGGCTGCAGATGCTTTAAAATTCAAATGCGATTCTATATTTGTAAAAAATACAAAAGCAAACATTTTGCTTACAGGAGATTTTAATGATACTCCAGATTCACAGGTATTTAAGAGTATCAATAATTTTATGAACCTTTCGTGGAGATACTTCAGCATTGGAGAGGGGACAATAAAATATAGGGGTAAATGGGAGTTGATAGACCAGTTCTTTGTTTCAGAAAATCTCCTGAATAAAAGTGAACCAATATTCTGCGATTCCTGTTCAATGAAAATTTACCGGCCGGGTTTTCTTATGGAAAAGGATAGAGAGTTCTTGGGCGAAAGGCCTAAACGGAGTTACATAGGACCGAGATACAACGGAGGAATCAGTGATCATCTTCCTGTTATTTTGTCAATCCGGAGAATGTAAAACAAAATAGATAACTTTGTCCTATGTATGTAAAAGCGAAAAAATCACTCGGGCAACATTTTCTTAAGGATCTTACAATTGCGAAAAGAATAGTGGAGAGTCTTACTATCGGGGAAAACTCCGATGTTTTGGAGATAGGGCCTGGAACAGGGGTGCTCACTCAATTCTTGATTGAGAATGCCGGAATTAATCTGTACGTTGCTGAGATTGACAGAGAATCAGTCGGCTATCTTAAAGTCCATTATCCGCAACTTGGAGAGAGACTTAAGGAAGGAGACTTTCTTAAAATGGATCTTGCCAGTATTTTCCCTGGTAATTTCTTGATTATAGGTAATTTCCCCTATAACATATCATCTCAGATCTTCTTCAGGGTTCTGGACTACAAAGAGAGGGTTCCTGTTGTTGTGGGGATGATTCAGAAGGAGGTCGCTGAGAGGCTTGCCTCACCCCCGGGAAACAAGAATTACGGAATACTCTCGGTACTGCTACAGGCTTGGTACGATATCGAGTATCTTTTTACCGTTGATGAATATGTTTTCAACCCGCCTCCAAAGGTCAAATCTGCTGTAATCAGATTAAAAAGAAATTCGAGAAAATCGCTGGAGTGTGATGAAATCCTTTTTAAATTAGTAGTCAAAACAGCCTTCAACCAGAGACGGAAAGCCATCAGAAATTCAATAAAACCTCTGCTGGACGGAAAAAGTTTACCGGATAACTACTTGCTTGGCCAACGTCCGGAACAACTCTCAGTGGAAGAGTTTGTAGAGCTGACAAAACTTGTTGCCACATCTACTTTGAGTTGATAGCGTCTACAGGGTTAAGTTTGGCAGCAGTATATGCCGGAATAAATCCAGATACGATCCCGATCACAGATGATATTAAGATTCCCCGTATAACATTGTATGCACTTAATTCCATCGGGAAAGCGGGATTGCCCTGCGTGGCGAGTACAATCCCGAGAACCATTATCAATCCGATAACACCCCCTGCAATAGCCAGAACTACAGCCTCTGCCAGAAATTGCGTGAGAATCATATATTTCTTTGCACCCAACGCTTTTTGGATCCCTATAATATTTGTCCTCTCCTTAACAGATACAAACATAATATTGGCAATCCCAAAGCCACCTATTAGGATTGAAAAACCACCGATTATCCATCCGGCCAGGTTTATACCTCCAAAGATAGATTTTGTTTGTTTGAGGAGGAGTGTCATTTCGTTTAGTGCAAAATTATCTGCCTGACTAGGCTTAAGTCTTCTGAAAGACCTTAACAGCAACTTAGTCTCAAGAAGAAAATCATCCCTGTTGGCCGATTCAAGCGGTTTGAGACAGATCATTGAACCTGCATTGCGGACATTAATTATGGTACTTGCAAAACGATAAGGTATTACTATGGAGTTATCGGTGTCGAATATACTTATGATGCTCTCTCCGGCCTTCTTCTGAACCCCTATGACACGGGCAGTACTGGAACCAAGTTTGATAATCTTGTTTATAGGATCTTCCCCCTTAAATAACTCTTCATAAACTCCGTAACCCAGAACTACAACCGGAGTAGATGACTGGGCCTCGAAAGTAGAAAAATACCGGCCCATTTCAATTTCGACATTGGAAATCTTGTCCCAGTCACTTGTGGGGGCTGTTATGAACCCTCCGTTAAAAGAGTTTCTTTTATATCTGATATTTTTTTCCGTAAAAACGACGAATACGGCTGCCTCTACAGTTTTGGCCTGGGATTTAATAAATTGAAACTCCTCATACTTTGGAGCAGGTCTTTTACGATACTCCCACCATTTGTACTCTTCACCGGGAGGTGATTCCCAGGGGGACTCCTGTATATACAGAGTGGTACCCCCAAAACTATTAAGACCAATCTCAATATTTTTCTGCAAAGCATCAATTGCAGTAAATACAGTAACGATGGAAAAGATGCCGATGCTTACACCAAAAAGAGAGAGAAATGTTCTGAATTTGTCGCCCTTAAGCGAACCGAAAGCAAAGCTGAAGCTCTCAAATATCAGCTTAAAAATCATTGAAAATTTTCTGTAAAAACTTAGCATAACCTCTCTTTATAAACCAATCTTTTTCTTTAAACTGCGTAACTTATCGAAGGCATCTAATGGAGACATAGCATTGATATCCATCTCTTTGAGCTCGTCACGAATGCTGATAAGCAGAGGATCGTCCAATTGGAAAAATGAAAGCTGGACTGCTTTAGAGCTCACTTTATCTTTTGCTTCAAGTTGTTTTAATACCCTTTCTGCCCTTTTTACCACCTCCTGGGGCATCCCTGCCATTCTTGCCACATGGATACCAAAACTGTGAGCAACTCCTCCAGGAAGAAGTTTCCTTAAAAAGATTACTGTATTATCTACCTCCTTGACGGATATGTGGAAGTTTTTTACCCTTTCCAACTTCTCCTCCAAATCATTCAGTTCATGATAATGTGTGGCAAAAAGAGTTTTGGCTCTATACAAAGGGTGTTCGTGCAGGTATTCAACTATAGACCATGCAATGGACATTCCATCGTATGTGCTTGTACCTCTGCCTATTTCATCTAAAAGAATGAGGGATCTATCTGAAAGGTTGTGAAGGATAGTTGCTGTCTCAAGCATCTCTACCATAAAGGTTGACTCTCCGCGGGAAATATTGTCCGATGCTCCTACACGGGTGAAAATCTTATCTACAATCCCTATCTCTGCAGATTTTACAGGAACAAAGCTACCAATCTGTGACAGCAACACAATAAGAGCAGTTTGCCTCAACAACGCACTCTTCCCAGACATATTTGGCCCTGTTAGAATAATAATCTGTTGACTATCAGAATCTAAGAAAAGATCGTTTGCAATATACTCTTCTCCGGGAGCCATTAGTGTTTCAATGACAGGATGGCGCCCATCTTTAATAACAATTGTGTTTCCTAAATTGATTGACGGCCTGTTATAATTGTTGCTACGGGCAAGTTGGGCAAATCCAACGAGTGTGTCTAGTTTTGCTAAAATAGAAGAATTTTGCTGTATAACAGATATGTTACTTTGAATCTCTGTCACTATTGCGGCAAAAAGGCTTAATTCCAGCGAAAGCATCTTTTCTTCAGCTCCCAGAATCTTTTCTTCATACTCTTTAAGCTCCTGTGTTATGTAACGTTCTGCACTCACTAATGTCTGTTTACGGATCCAGTCCTGAGGCACCTTATCTTTATGTGTGTTTCTTACTTCGAGATAATAACCGAAAACATTATTGTAACTTATTTTAAGTGAGGTTATTCCAGTCCTCTCTACCTCACGCTCCTGGATCTCGTTCAGTAACTCTTTGCCATGTCTTGCCAGTTTTCTTAGAGAGTCCAGCTCTTCGTTTACACCATCTGCAATTACATCCCCTTTTCCAAACTGGCTGGCTGGCTCGGGCAGCATCTCTTTGCTGAGCCTCTCCTGCAGAGTGCTGCATGGATCCAGAAGAGCAGAGCTCTCCTCCAACTCCTTAAGTTTTGATCCTGAGCAAAGCTCCTTTATTGGTATAATCTGATTCAGTCCTCTCTTAAGTTGGACAACCTCTCTCGGAGATATCCTTCCGGCAGCAGATTTGGAGATAATACGCTCTAAATCACCGATATCTCTAAGATGCTTCTGTAATTCTTCCCTCTGTTCAGTCTCGTTAAAAAAGTATTCTACAATGTTTTGACGGAGATTTAGTTCATCAATATTTTTTATTGGCATAGCCAGCCAGCTTCGCAGAAGCCTTGCCCCCATCGGGGACGAGGTGCGGTCTACCACATCTAAAAGTGAGGCGGCATTTTCCTGATTACTTCCGAAAATCTCAAGGTTACGAAAGGTAAATTTGTCTATCCATACATACTCTCCCTCATCTATCCGGGAGATGGAGCAAATATGACCAAGCCCCTCGTGCCGGGTAAGTTCCAGATAGAAGAGGATAGCTCCGGCTGCAGTTACAGCAAGTGGTAAATTCTCTATTCCAAAACCCTTCAGAGTTGGAACGCCAAAGTGTCGCAACAGTTTTTCGTGAGCGGAATCGGTGACAAATGCCCACTCATCAATTGTGGAGATGTAGATATCTTTCCCATAACGCTCCTCAAATCCCTTCTGATAGCCCTTTTGGAGAAGCACCTCTTTTGGTGCTATGCTTGCCAGTAGCAGGTCAATATATGAAAGAGAGCCGCTTGCAACCCGGAAACTCCCGGTAGAAATATCCAAAAATGCAATTCCGGCCTGATCTTTTTGAAAATAAACTGCTGCCAGATAATTGTTCTCTTTATGTGAGAGAAGCTGATCGTTGTATGCAACCCCCGGAGTAACCAGCTCTGTAATGCCTCTTTTGACGATTTTCTTTGTAAACTTGGGATCTTCAAGTTGGTCGCAAATAGCAACTTTATGACCAGCTCTTACCAACTTTGGCAGGTATGTGTCTATCGAGTGGTAAGGGAATCCTGCGAGCTCTACGTACTGGGCAGCACCATTTGCTCTGCGGGTGAGGACAATTCCCAATATCTTTGAAGCCGTAATAGCATCCTCTCCGAAAGTTTCATAAAAGTCTCCCACCCTGAAAAGCAGCAATGCATCGGGGTACTTCCCTTTAACGGCAAAGTACTGCTTCATAAGCGGAGTTTCAACTATCTTTTTGTCCTCGTTCATTCATACAAAAATAGATAATTTTATTTCAAAACTTTATCTTTGTACAATATCCTTATAACAAATAGAATTATGAAAACTTTTGTATCGATCAAGCGGGTGATGCTCTTTGGTTTAACATCCATTACTCTCTCGGTTCCAGCGATTTCCTCAGATAAAACTTCAAAGGAGGAAAAGACAGTAAAAGATCTGAAGCAAATAATGTCCCGCACAAATGCTGTGGGTTTGGCGGTGGCGGTTGTAAAAGATGGCAAGATTATCTTTTTAAAATCGCTTGGAAAGAAAAATATCGAAGAAAATATAAATCTGGATACAAAAGATCTTTTCCGGATAGCTTCAATTTCAAAATCTTTTACTGCAACAGCCATAATGCAATTAAGAGAAAAGGATAAACTTAGACTAAACCAGGATATTAGTGAACTAATCGGGTTCCGGGTCCGCAATCCAAAATTTCCGGATGTTCCCATTACAGTTAAAATGCTGCTTTCTCACACCTCCAGCCTTAATGACTCATTAGGTTATTTTCAGCTTGATGTGATAGATCCTGCAAAAAACCCAAATTATGCAAAAGCATATCACTACTACGCTCCCGGGACCAATTACGATTATTGCAACTTAGGTTTTAATATTTTGGGGACACTTGTAGAGAAGATCTCCGGAGAAAGGTTCGACAACTATATTCATAATCATATTATTAAGCCATTGGGCCTGAATGCAAATCACAATGTAGACTCTCTGGATGCTTCAAAATTCGTCACTCTGTATGAAGTTGATCCTGCAACCAATAAACTGGCTCCGCAACCGGCGGCCTACCGCAGCAGAGGTACCGAAATTGAGTCGGGCTATGTAATGGGTTACAGTGCACCGCTTTTTTCACCGACAGGAGGAGTTAAGATATCTGCGGAAGATTTAGCAAAATATATGATTATGCATATGAATTACGGCAAGAAGGGTTCTGTGAGAATAATTTCCAGGGAGAGCTCACGGATGATGCAGACACCGATTGTAGAAGTAGACAAGTGGAACCAGTATTGTATAGCTCTTAAGCATACTACTAATCTGATCCCGGGATTAAACATGGTCGGCCACACAGGCTCCGCATACGGAGTTTACAGTGCAATGTTCTTCGACCCGGATAAAAAATTTGGCTTTGTAATGATGACAAACGGCTGCGACCCCGCATACAAAGATGGTTGGGTAGTAATTATTCGTGATGTGATACAAACTCTGTATCAGAATTTTATTGAAAAACAGGTCCCAAAAACATAGTTAGTGAAAAAGGTACTGATCATAACATATTACTGGCCACCTGCAGGTGGCTCCGGGGTACAGAGATGGCTCAAATTTGTCAAGTACCTCGGAGAATATGGCTATGAGCCTGTGGTTTACACACCTCTCAACCCGGAGTTTATGGCTATAGACCCGGGGCTGCTGGAGGAGATACCTGAAGGGGTAGAAGTAGTGAAAAGGAAAATATTTGAGCCATATTCACTCTACAAGCTTTTCACCGGGAAAAAGGGTCAGGCAATTAAACCGGGATTTATTGCAGAGAGCAAATCAGGAAAAACGAATAAATCGCCATTGTCGGAGAGAGTCTCTCTCTTGATAAGAAGCAACTTCTTTATACCCGATCCAAAATGCTTTTGGATCTCGCCATCTGTAAGGTTCTTAAAAAAATATCTCAGGGAAAATCCTGTAAATGTCATTGTTAGCAGCGGGCCGCCTCACTCTATGCATCTTATTGCAAAAAAAGTGGCCCGGGAAACCGGAATACCGTGGCTGGCCGACTTTCGTGATCCATGGACACGGATGTACAACTTCAAGTATATGAACAACACAAAGTTTGTGGAGAGAATCCACAAAAGAATGGAAAAAAGTGTTGTCCGGCAGGCAGATGTAGTAGTCGTTGTAACCAATGTAATGTGCGAAGAATACCGGGAACTGGGCGCTAAAAGGATTGAGGTTATTACCAACGGCTTTGATTACAGTGATTTTGCTCAGACACCGGAGTCACTTGAGGAATTATTTACAATTACTTATACAGGGTTGTTCGTAAAGGACAGAAATCCTGGGGAGCTCTGGAGGCTTCTCGGGGAGAGGGTAAAGTCAGATAATACTTTTGCAAAGGATTTGAGAATAAGAATAATAGGACAGGCAGACCAGAGTATATGGGACGATATATCTACAAATGGTCTGAACAGCAATCTTGTAAAAATGGATTATATGCCTCACAGCCAGGTTGTAAAATGGCAGCAGAAGGCAAGAGTATTGCTTTTGACAGGGGGACAGGAACCTGAGGCCAAAGGTATTTTGACGGGCAAGTTTTTTGAGTACCTTGCAACAAGAAGACCAATAATAGGATTTGGCCCTCTGGGTGGAGATATGGATGTGGCCCTGAAGGAGAGCGAGGCAGGAGAGATGTTTGACTATGGAGATTATGCGGGCGCAAAAAAGTGGATAGATACCCAATACGATCTGTACAAGAAGGGGATTGTTCCTAAGACATCGGGCAAGATAGACCGTTACTCAAGGAAAGAACTCTGCCACCGTATGGCAGAATTACTGGACGAGATAATTGAAAAAAAATGTAAATCAAAATGTAAATCAAAATATGAATAAGTACAAACAATACCTGCCTCACGCACTTGTAATACTGGCATTTGCTGTTTTGGCATACCTCTTTACCCCTCAGATATTCCAGGGAAAAGTTGTAAACCAGTCCGACATAGCCTCGTGGAGAGGAATGGCCAATGAGATAATTCAGTATAACGAGGCCAACCCCGATAAGGATCCCACTCTGTGGACAAACTCAATGTTTTCCGGCATGCCTGCCACATCTATCTCTGTCAAATACGAGGGTGATTACACCAATTACCTCTATAATCTTTTATTTGTAGGGCAGAGACCACCCAGCTACCTTCTGATCTGCCTTGTGGGAGCATTTTTAATGTTTCTGGCTTTCGGAGTCAATGTATATATTGCAGCAATCGGAGCAATTGCCGTCACATTCTGTTCGTACAACTTTCAGATAATTCAGGTGGGGCATAACTCCAAAATGGTGGCGATAGCATTCATGCCTTGGGTTATTGCTGCCGTTACCTATGCCTACCGTAAGAAACCTATGCTGGGAGCGCTCCTCTTCGCCCTTGCACTTAGCTTCCAGATTAAGGCAAACCACCCTCAGATTACCTACTATCTGGCAATAATTATTCTGGGATACGGATTTGCTCAGTTATACATGTCAATCAAAGAAAAATACTTTCCGAAATTCCTCAGGACATCCGTCTATCTTCTATTAGCTGGAGTACTCGGTATATCAACCAATATAAACCATTTATGGCCTACCTATGAGTACTCCAAGTACACAATGAGGGGTGGCTCAGAGCTAAAAGGCGACAAGAACCAGGAGAGCAACAAAAAACAAAACGGACTGGACATTGCCTATGCAACAAATTGGTCCTACAGCCCTCAGGAGATGCCAAATCTTATGATTCCCAACTATAACGGAGGTTCATCTCCCGGTGAGCTCTCTACAAGTTCCAACACATATAAGGTTCTAAAAGATGCCGGATATCAGGGAGCAGAACAGGCAGTAAAACAAATGCCGCTCTACTGGGGTCCGCAACCCTTTACCGCCGGCCCTATGTATATGGGTGCCATATCGTTTTTCCTCTTTATCCTTGGGTTAGTACTGCTCAAGGGGCCGGTAAAATGGTGGATTGCAATTGTGAGTCTAATTGCAGTGTTTCTCTCATGGGGATCTCATCTGCTCTTCTTTACCGAGCTCTTCTTCAAATATGCACCTCTCTACAACAAGTTTCGAACAGTTTCGATGATATTGGTTATTCTCCAGATTACAATACCACTATTAGCATTTATCACAACCGATAAGCTCCTCAAAGGTGAGTTTGATAAAAAGAGAGTAAAACAGGGTTTTATAATCTCTTTAGCCTTAACTGCCGGCTTTGCTCTTATAGTGGCAATTATTCCATCTCTGGCAGGTTCATTCAGCGGAGCGGCAGATGGACAACTTCCCGAGCAACTGAAAAGCTCTCTTGTGCTGGACAGGATATATCTGCTGAGAGCAGATGCTTTCCGTTCGATAGCATATATCCTGCTTACGGCCGCTGCACTTTGGTTTACTATTGCCAAAAAACTTAAACCATCGTATCTCTATGTGGTTCTTGGTCTTTTGGTCTTGACAGACCTGTGGAACGTAGATAAAAGATATCTGAATGATTCTCATTTTGTACGCAACCGGGAGTTTACCAATCAATATTCAAAAAGACCGGTAGACGAAATTATACTTAAGGATACCGATCCCAACTACCGCGTACTGGATTTGAGCATCAATACATTTAATGATTCACATGTAAGTTATCACCATAAGACAATAGGGGGTTATAGTCCTGTGAAGATGCAGAGGTACCAGGATATGATAGACTATCATATTATGCCTGAAATGCAACAAATTGGCAAGGATATTAACGGATGTCAGACTCTTGATGAAGTACAGGCAAAGCTGGGTAATTATCCGGTGCTTAACATGCTCAACACAAAATATATTATTGTGGGAGGAGAAAACCCGCCGGTAATAAATAACCGTGCAATGGAAAATGCCTGGTTTGTGAATAATGTTAAATGGGCAAAAGATGCCAATGAAGAGATTAGTATGCTTGGCTCAATTGACGTAAGAAATACCGCTATTGTATCAGAAGATTTTGCCAAAGTGGTGGAAGGGGTAAATTTTGCAGAGACATCTTCTTCATCTGTACTCTCTGATTCCTCATTTGTTGCAGGCTCCACAGCAACTGGCACGATAACTCTTACCGCTTATGCACCGAATAAGCTTCACTACAAGTATAGTACAGATAAGGAGAAAATCGCTGTTTTCAGTGAAGTTTACTATCCAGCCGGATGGAAGGCTACAATCGACGGGCAACCAGCCAAAATCTTCAGGGCAAACTACATTCTGCGGGCGCTGAAATTACCTGCCGGTAGTCACGAAATAGAGTTTTACTTCCAGCCGGATTCCTTCAAAAAAGGGACACTATATTCAAAAGTAAGTTCCGGGCTGCTGCTGTTGCTTTTATTTGCCGGAATGGGATTTGAAGTTTCAAAATTGAAAAGAGACAAAAAATCTACTTTTTGAGCTTGGTAAGTTATTTGTTATCTTTGCAGCAGTATGCGGTTCATGAAAAATATACTGTTAATGGGTTTCCTGGCTTTAACCAGCGGAACCTTGTTGTTGAACTCTTTTCTTAATGGAATTAATGAGGAGAGTGACAGATTTGACCACGTTCCATACTCAGCTCTTTCCAGCCAATATAGCTTTTCCAGCTCAGGTGGCTCGTTCGGAGAGGGATGTGCTATACTGAACAGCGGTTACGACAGCAACACTTTGCAAGCGCGTCTGACACCGGGCTCCTTTTTGACAGCTTGCCTTCTTGAGAAAATCTTGTTCTATTCGTCAAATAGAGAAAAGTATCTCTCCAAAGTAACTACTAAGCCATTTCCAAAATATTTAATACATTTTCTGGACTCTCCGGGCGGTTATTATGTATATAGCCTGAGAAAAATCGTCATTTAGTTTTCAGAATCTTCTTCTTTTGCATGTCACCGGTCGCAATTGCGGCCGAATAGGATGTGCTGTATATTCTATTAAATTAATTCATTAAAGAAAAACATTATGAAAACAGATAACTTACAACTCAAACTGACAAGCAAACTAAATACAAAAAACCTCATTATTGCCGGGCTGTTAACAATAATAGGAATAGTGGCCATCGTTTTATCGTGGACAATCACAGGAATCATCCTGATTATTGCAGGAGTTATTCTATTTCTGGTAAAACCGAAGCAGGAGATCTATAAACCCACAGGCAGTGTTGTTAATAAATACTCAAGTTATTTTGACAAGGAGTACATTACGCAACTAGAGAAGATTGTAAGGGGCAACATTACAGAGGAGACCGCCAATTTTAAATTATCAAATTCCGGCAGCGGCAGGATAGATGTTATAATCTCAGCAGATAAAGAGTTCATTGCAGTTCAGTTATTCAGATTCGTTCCCCATACTTACGAGCAGGCAACCGAATTCATAAGCTATACCGGACCACAGGCAAAACAGCTGATTGACTATCTTGAGAAATGCCGGAAGGAGATCAGGTAAGATAATGTGCTTGTTTTGATTTATATGTAAGAAGGATTTCTATTAATTATTATGCTTTTCAAATAACCTTTGATTATTTGCCATAGTTTCAGTTTTACCTATATTTGTGACATTATGGAAAACAGGATTTGCAAACTTTTTAATATAGAACATCCAATCGTTCAAGGGGGAATGGTGTGGTGCAGCGGATGGCGGTTGGCTTCGGCAGTAAGTAATGCAGGGGGTCTTGGCCTGATAGGAGCCGGTTCCATGCATCCTGATGATCTGAGGTATAATATACAGAGCTGCAAAGCAGCAACAAACAAACCATTTGGGGTTAATGTTCCGCTGATGTATCCGCAGATAGAGGAGGTAATGAAGATTATTGTTGAGGAGAAAGTTCCCATAGTATTCACCTCTGCCGGAAGTCCCAAGAAGTGGACCCCTTTCCTAAAGGAGCACAGAATCATTGTGACCCATGTGGTTTCAAGTTCGCTATTTGCTGTCAAATGTCAGGAGGCAGGAGTGGATGCTGTGGTTGCAGAGGGTTTTGAAGCCGGTGGACACAACGGCCGTGAAGAGACTACAACATTTTGTTTGATTCCACAGGTAAGGGAGGCTATCTCACTTCCTCTGATAGCCGCCGGAGGAGTTGCTTCACGAGCAAGCTATAATGCAGCATTTGCTTTGGGATCAGAGGGCGTTCAGATAGGGACCCGTTTTGCATTATGCACAGAGAGTTCTGCCCATCCCGCATTCAAAGAGCATTGCAGAGGGTTGGCTGAGGGTGGAACAAAACTGTTGCTTAAAAAACTTGCACCCGCCCGCCTTGCCAACAACAATTTTTCACAGGCAGTCGCTCAAGCCGAAGAGAGAGGAGCCACTGCCGAAGAACTTACAACTCTCCTGGGTAAAGGCAGAGCCAAAAAAGGAATCTTTGAGGGAGATCTCCTGGATGGGGAATTGGAAATAGGCCAGATAGCCTCAATGGTGAAAGCAGAAGAGAGCGTGGCTGACATTTTCCGTGACCTTATTTTCTTTGAATAGGTTCCAAAAAAAAGGGAGCCAGCACTCTTGGCCGACCCCCTCTGAAATGAAAACAAATTATTTCTTCCAGATCTATCTTACAATAGCTTCATACTTCTTAGATACTAATTCCCAGTTGATTACATTCCAAAATGCTTCGATGTAGTCTGGTCTCTTGTTCTGATACTTAAGATAATAAGCATGCTCCCATACATCCATTGCCAGAATAGGTGTCCCTCTTTTCTCGGTTACATCCATAATAGGGTTTTCCTGGTTTGGTGTTGATGACACAAAAAGATCTCCCTTTTCATCTACGCTCAACCAGGCCCACCCACTGCCGAAACGGGTTTTCCCTGCATCGGTGAACAGCTTTTTGAGTTCGTCAAGAGAGCCAAACTTCTTGTTTATTGCCTCTGCAAGTTTAACCGATGGCTTACCGCCATTGACCTTCATGCTCTCCCAATAGAGGACGTGGTTGAAGAAACCGCCGCCATTATTCTTAACTGCTACAGGGTATTTGCTGATGTTTTTAAAGACCTCTTCGATGGTCATTGTCTCAAGTTCAGTCCCTTTAACGGCATTCATAAAGTTGTCGAAATAGGTCTTCTGGTGCTTACTGTAATGAATCTCTACAGTCAGTTTATCTATAAATGGTTCAAGACTGTCGTAAGCATAAGGAAGTTGAGGAAATTCAATTTTATTAATTGTGTTCATGATATTTTGATTGTTAATATTATAATGTTCTATATTCTGATGCGTCAGATTCTTTTGAGCAGTAGTTATAAATGGTATAATGCTGCAAATCAGGGTTGTTATTATATATCGTCTCATATATTTGATTTTAATAATATAAACAACTATCTACTGCAAATTGTTCAAGGAAGAGATCTAAAGTCTGAATTTATCGTTCCAGCACCACAAACTCAAAGGGATATTCAAATTTTTCTCCTTGCTTATGCTGGTGTGATTCACGGAAAATCTCGCGCCATTGACTGTAGTCTATAGTGGGGAAAAAGGTATCGGCATCCTCTATTGTAGTGTGTACGAGAGTGAGATAGAGCCGGTTGGCCAAAGGAAAGGCCTGGCGGTAGATCTCACCCCCGCCTATTATGAATATCTCTTCATCTGAGTTTGAGGTTGTCTTAAGGACGGCCTCGATTGACGGGAAAATTTCAATGCCAGAAACCTCTTTAGCCGGATTACCAGCAAGCGAGCGACTTATCACAATATTTCTCCTGTTAGGAAGAGGCCGCCCGATGGATTCCCATGTTTTTCTGCCCATTATTACTGTATGACCACCGGTGACCCGTTTAAAATACTTCAGATCTTCAGTTATATGCCACAGAAGCTGATTGTTGCGTCCTATTGCACTATTATCGGCGATTGCTACAATTATCGATACCATAACTTTTGTCTGCTTAATTTGCTATACTGCTATCGGAGCCTTAATTACTGGATAAGGGTCATATCCGGTGAGGGTAAAATTTTCGTATTTAAAACTGAAAATATCTTTGACAGACGGGTTCAATGTCATTTTTGGAAGAGGCCGTGGTTCCCGGGAGAGCTGAAGGGCAACCTGTTCAAAGTGGTTGATGTAGATATGGGCATCTCCGAATGTATGGACAAACTCGCCGGGTTTAAGATTGCAGACCTGTGCAACCATTAGTGTAAGAAGAGCGTAAGAGGCAATGTTAAAAGGAACTCCCAAAAAAACATCGGCACTGCGTTGGTAAAGCTGACAACTCAGTTTTCCGTTGGCCACATAGAACTGAAACAGTGCGTGGCACGGAGGAAGAGCCATTTTGTCAATCTCCGCAGGATTCCAGGCAGAAACAATATGACGACGCGAGTCTGGATTCTTTTTCAAACTCTCAATGACTTCGCTTAACTGATCGATGGACTTTCCGTCCGGAGTGGGCCAGGAGCGCCACTGGTGGCCATAAACAGGGCCAAGTTCACCGTTTTCGTCGGCCCACTCGTCCCAGATAGTTACTCCATGGTCGTTGAGGTACTTGACATTAGTGTCGCCATTTATAAACCACAGAAGCTCATAAATAATGGATTTAAGGTGCACCTTTTTTGTGGTGAGCAGAGGGAACCCCTCACCCAGATCGAATCGCATCTGATAACCAAAAACACTTTTGGTTCCTGTTCCGGTACGGTCGCCCTTTAAAGAACCGTTCTCCATTATATGGTTCAGAAGAGAGAGATATGCTTTCATTGTATAATCAGAAACTTTATATGCAAATATAGACAAAAAGGTCGGCGAAAAATATTTATCTTTACTCGATAAACGTACAAAACATGAAAAGGCACACATTTTTATTGTCTGCTCTTATAGTAATTTTAGCCGGAGCTACTATTTCGGTTTCGGCTTTTGCTGCAGGCACACAGGAATCAAGACTCCTCAGGTTTCCCGATATTAAGGGAGATAAAATTGTATTCTCCTATGCAGGAGATATTTACATTGTAAGTTCAAACGGTGGTACTGCACGTCTTCTCACATCCAATATTGGCTATGAGATGTTCCCAAAGATCTCTCCCGATGGAAAAATGATAGCGTTCACCGGGCAGTATGACGGCAATTCAGAGGTTTATGTTATTCCTGCAGAGGGTGGGGAGCCTAAGAGGCTTACTCATACAGCAACTTTAAGTCGCGATGATATTGGCGACCGTATGGGGCCTAACAATATTGTAATGGACTGGACTCCTGATGGCAAAAAAATTCTCTACAGAACCCGCGCCTTTACATTCAACGATTTTACCGGCCAGCTTATGACTGTCCCCGTTGAAGGTGGACTTTCGGAAAAGGTACCACTTCGCAACGGCGGATTTGCCAGCTATTCGCCGGATGGTAAAAAACTCGCATACAACTACATTTTTAGAGAATTTCGTACCTGGAAAAGATATCAGGGTGGAATGGCAGATGATATCCGCATCTTCGATTTTGAAACAAAGCAATCGGAAAAGATAACAGAAAATATAAATCAGGATATTATTCCTATGTGGTCTGCGGACGGCAAAAAGATTTATTACATATCTGACCGCGACAGCCACATGAATCTGTATGTGTATGACTTAGCAGCAAAGACAACCGCTCAGCTTACAAAATACAGCGATTACGATATCAAATTCCCCTCTGCCGGCGATAATGCAATAGTTTATGAAAACGGAGGCTATATCTACAAATTCGACATGACTTCCTCAAAGGCAGAAAAAATAAGCATCAGTATAAATAATGATCTCTCATACTCACGTCCTGAGTGGAAAGACCTCTCTAAAAGTATCCGCTCGGTTTCAATCTCTCCAAATGGAGAAAGGCTGTTGGGAACAGCAAGGGGAGATCTTTTTTCCATTCCGGCGAAAAACGGCATAACTTACAATATAACAAACTCTTCAGATGCCAATGACAGAAACGCAGACTGGGCTCCCGATGGCAGCGGATTCGCGTATATTTCCGACAAAGAGGGAGAATTCAACATCTACTTCAGGGAGACAAAAGGCAACAAAGAGAGAAAGCTGACAGATGAAAAAACATATATATTCGGGTTTGAGTGGTCCCCGGATGCAAAGACAATTGCATGGAGTGAAAAGAAAAACACACTAAATTTGCTTGATGTTGCAACAGGCAAAAGCACCTTAATAGAGCAGTCGGAAGTTGGCCCGATAAACGATTATAACTGGTCACCGGATGGCAGGTACCTGGTATTCACCCGTCCCGGCAAAGATGTAGATGTGATTGTAGTTTATGATTCAAAGGAGAAAAGCAAGATTCAGATAACAGACAACTGGTATACTTCCAATTCGGCCAACTTCAGCAAGGATGGTAAATATCTTCTCTTCTCGTCTGCCCGTACATTCAATCCAACCTACAGCCAGACAGAGTGGAACCATGTTTACACAAACATGGAAAAAATTTACATTCTTCCTCTCACAAAGGATGCTGATATACCATTAGCTCCTAAAAATGACACTGTTGCAGTAGTGAAAAGTGAGACCTCAGTTTCCTCAGACGCAAAATCCCCTGCGACTAAAGGAGCAGCAGCAAAACCGGAACTCAAATACAACTTCGACAACATTGCTGCAAGAATTATTGAACTTCCAGTGGAGCCTGGCAACTATGGCAACCTCCATATGATTGACAAGAATGTCTATTATAACTCCCGGAGTGGCTCCATGATGTTCGACTTCGAAAGCAAAAAAGAGACAGATTTCAAGGCAAATCTCATTTTTTCTGCCGGTTATAAAAAGGCACTGGCCATTGCAGGAGCGTCGATGCAGGTGATAGAGATTCCTAAAGCTCCGGTAACCGTGGACAAACCGATTTCTCTTGCAAATGTTAAGAAACTTGTAAACTACCACCAGGAGTGGATGCAGATTTACAAAGAGAGCTGGAGACAGATGCGTGACTGTTTCTATGCCAGAAACATGCATGGCGTGGACTGGGATAAAGTTTATAAACGCTACGAATCACTTATCCCTTATGTAAACCACCGTTCCGACCTTGCATATATTATTGGCGAGATGATTGGCGAGCTCAATGTGGGCCACGCCTACTCTCAGAACGGAGAACATCCGGAAGTTGGCAAGGTTTCCATGGGTCTTCTGGGTGCCGAATTTTCAAAAGATAAATCTGGTTATTTCAAAGTTGAGAAGGTAATAGAAGGAGCAAACTGGAGCAAAGAGACCCGCTCACCGTTTACAATGCCAGGAGTTGAGATTAAAGAGGGTGACTACATTCTTGCCATTAACGGCAAATCACTTAAGGAGACAGATGATATTTATGAATACCTTATTGGTACAGCCGGCAGCATTGTCGAAATAGATGTTAACAACACCCCTGATTTTACCGTCTCAAGAAGAGTTCTGGTTGAACCGCTTGCCAATGAATCTGCTCTGCGCTATTTCAGCTGGGTAGAGGACAATATCCGCAAGGTGAGCAAAGCCACAAACTCAGAGGTGGGCTACATTCATATTCCCGATATGGGAGTTGCCGGGCTGAACGAGTTTGTCAAGCACTACTACCCGCAGCTCTCCAAGAAAGCTCTCATTATTGACGATCGTGGCAACGGAGGTGGAAATGTATCACCAATGATTATCGAAAGGCTTCAGAGAACAATTACATACTTCTCTATGCATACAAACGAGAAGGAGGGAGACGTTAACCCTGTGGGAACCTTCCAGGGACCAAAAGTCCTCTTGGTTAACGAATACTCTGCATCCGATGGCGACCTATTTCCTTACCGCTTTAAATTCAACAAGCTTGGAACAGTTATTGGACGCAGAACCTGGGGCGGAGTAGTCGGCTACAGCGGAACAATTCCTGTTGTGGACGGCGGATCGATTGTGACCCCGTCCTATGCACCTTTTGCTGCAGACGGAAGCGGATGGATAATCGAGGGTACCGGAGTAATTCCGGATATTGATATTTACAATGACTCATACAAAGAGTTCATGGGTGAGGACGAACAGCTCAACAAGGCCATCGAAACCATAAAGCAACAGATGAAGGATTACAAATACAGTCCTGCAACCATTCCGGCATTCCCGGACAAAGGGCCAAAGAGATAATCAGAATTATAAAACGAACGACCATGAAAAGTAGATTAATAAAAGTATTGATATTTTCGCTGCTGGCAATTTTTCTGGTTGCCTGCGGTAAGGTTATGATAACCGGTAGAAAACAGGTTTTACTGTACAGCCAGGGGGAAATTACATCGTTAAGCAACCAGTCTTATTCAGATTTGATGAGTAAATCTACATTTTCTACAAATGCGAATTATAAGAAAATGGTAAACGGTGTTGGGATAAACCTTACATCTGCTGTTGCTGAATACCTCAAACAAAACGGAGCGGAGAACGAACTTGAGGGGATTACCTGGAAGTTTGATGTGGTTAAAGATGAGACAGTAAATGCATTCTGTCTTCCAAACGGAAACATAGTCTTCTACGAAGGGATAATGAAGATCACAAATACCCCCGACCTTGTGGCAGTGGTAATGGGTCACGAGATCGCCCACGCTCTTGCAAAACACGGAAATGAACGTATGAGCCAGGAGGCTCTGGTTGGTGTAGCCGGGCAGGCTCTTTCGGCATATACCGGGACAAAAAGTGAAAAAACGCAGACTATTTTTGAAATGGCGTTCGGAATGGGCACCCAACTGGGAGTACTGCTCCCTTACTCCCGCAAACATGAGTATGAGGCAGATCGTATAGGCCTTATCATAATGTCGATGGCGGGATATGATATTAATGTGGCCCCTAAGTTTTGGGAGACAATGAGTGCCTCGGGCACTAAACAGCCCGAATTTATCAGCACCCATCCATCGGATGAGAACAGAGTTAAGAATATTATTGCAATCCTACCTGAAGCTGCAAAATATGCCAGAAAAAAATAATTGTATTACATTTGCGGCTGCTATTAGAATTTTAAAGATATGTATAGAACACACTCATGTGGAGAGTTACGCATAAACAATGTTGGAGAGCAGGTTACACTTGCTGGTTGGGTACAAAGAATTCGTAAGATGGGGGGAATGAGTTTCATAGATCTCAGAGACAGATATGGAATAACCCAGTTAACAGTTAACGAGAGTGCTTCAAAAGAGTTAAATGCAGTTGCGGAAAAACTTGGAAGGGAGTATGTAATACAAGCAAAAGGGGTTGTTGTGGAGAGATCAAGTAAAAACAGTAAGCTTCCCACAGGTGATGTCGAGATAAAACTGAATGAACTGATTGTGTTAAACGTTTCGCTGGTTCCTCCTTTTACAATTGAGGATGAATCTGACGGAAGGGAGGAGATTAGGGCAAAATACCGCTATCTGGACCTTCGTAGAAATCCGCTTAAAAAGGCACTGGCGTTAAGACACAGAATGGCTCAGGAGGTGCGTAAGTATTTGGACGGCATAGGATTTATGGAGATTGAGACTCCTGTACTTATCAAATCGACACCGGAAGGTGCCCGTGACTTTGTGGTTCCTTCCAGAATGAATCCCGGTGAATTTTATGCCTTACCGCAAAGTCCGCAGACCTTTAAACAACTTCTTATGGTAGCAGGGTATGACCGCTACTTTCAGATTGTTCGTTGTTTCCGTGATGAGGATTTGCGTGCCGACCGTCAGCCGGAATTTACCCAGATAGACTGTGAAATGTCTTTTGTAGAGAGAGAAGATATACTTGTGACATTTGAGGGTATGATTAAGACTCTTTTTAAAAATATTCTTAACCGTGAGTTCGAAGATACTTTTCCAAGAATCTCTTATGCCGATGCAATGAATATTTACGGCTCCGACAAACCGGATATCCGCTTTGGGATGAAAATAGCGGAGATAACCGGATTGGTTCAGGGGAAGAACTTTCCTGCATTTGATTCTGTCGAATATGTGGGTGGAATTTGTGTAGAGGGTGCAGCCGGATATACCCGCAAGCAACTGGACGAACTTACGGAATGGGTAAAACGCCCGCAGATAGGAGCTAAGAGCCTGGTATATATAAGAATGGCCGAAGATGGCATCAAGTCTTCCGTAGACAAATTCTATACACCGGATGATCTTGATGCTGTTGCAAAGGCATTCGTGGCAAAAACAGGTGATCTTATACTTATTCTGGCGGGTTCACGCAAAAAGACAAAAGAGGCTCTTGGTACACTTCGTGTCGAAATGGGTAACAGGCTTGGCTTTAGAAAGAGTAATGTATATGCACCGCTTTGGGTATACGACTTCCCTCTTCTGGAGTGGGACGATGAGACTCAGCGTTTTTATGCAATGCATCATCCGTTTACCTCGCCTAAACCGGAAGATCTGGATAAGTTCTACAGTTCAAAGAAGGAGGATCTCGAACAAGTTTGTGCAAATGCATACGACTTTGTGCTTAATGGAACGGAGATAGGCGGAGGATCGATAAGAATACACGATTCAGGAGTTCAGCAACGAATGTTTGAGGTATTGGGATTCTCTGCAGAGGATGCAGCATACAAGTTCAGTTTTATTATAAATGCATTTAAGTATGGCGCCCCGCCTCACGGAGGAATCGCCTTCGGATTTGACCGTTTCTGTGCACTCTTTGGTGGCCAGGAGACAATCCGCGACTATATAGCTTTCCCTAAAAATAACGCGGGGCGCGATGTTATGCTTGATGCCCCGTCAAAAATCGATGAAATTCAGATGAAGGAGCTTTTCCTGAAGAGCACCGTTTAGATTCGGAATAAAACAACATATTTATGGGCCTTTTGCTTATTTATCTGCTTCTTGCCCTGACAGTCTCTTTCGTCTGCTCAATGATGGAGACGGTGCTACTTACAACCCCGGTTTCATTCATAAACATTAAAGAGGGAGAGGGTGTAAAATCGGCCGCCACTTTTAAAAAATTGAAGCAAAATGTAGACAGGCCACTCAGCGCAATTCTTTCACTTAACACAATTGCCAATACTGTAGGTGCTGCTGGTGTAGGAGCACAGGCAACCGACCTTTTCGGAGATGCCTATTTTGGGATTATCTCCGCTGTGCTTACAATACTGATCCTTGTAATTGCGGAAATTTTGCCCAAAACCATAGGTGCTTACTATTGGAAATCTATCGCAATGACCTCCGGAAAAATTATCCAGATAATGGTCTATATTACCTATCCGTTGGTAATAATATCCGAATTTATGACCAGAGTAATCTCCCGCAGGGCTAAAGATAAGGCGACAGTAAGCAGGGAAGAGGTCTCTGCGATGGTTGATATTGGAACCGAAGAGGGTACGTTTGAAGATACCGAGAAAAAGATAATCCAGAATCTGATAAAGCTGCGTACTGTAAGGGCGAGCGATATAATGACCCCAAGAGTTGTTGTGGCTACAGCATCGGAATATATTACAATAGGGGAGTTCTACAAAAACAAGGTATATCTCCACTACTCGAGAATTCCTGTTTACTCGGGAGATAAAGAAAATATTACCGGTTTTGTCTATCGTCAGGAGGTTTTGGAACATCTTGCCAACGACAATTTTACGCTTATTCTTAAAGAGATAAAGAAACCGATCTTTGTTGCACCCAATATTCAACCGCTTACAATCCTCTGGGAAAAGCTGGTTTCACAGAAGGAACATATTGCTCTGATTGTAGATGAATACGGAGGGTTCGAAGGTGTAGTAACACTCGAAGACATCATAGAGACCATAATGGGCATAGAGATTATGGATGACAGGGATGTTGTGGCCGATCTGCAGCAATTTGCCCGCGACCGATGGAACGAGCGGATGAACAAATACAAGCACCTAAGTTAACATATCTATAAGCTTTTTTGCCAGGTTCCGGAAAGCGATGCTATCCTCCTTATCCTGCAGAGCAACCGGGACACCGTTATCGCCACTTTCCCTTATACTTTGAATTATAGGGATCTGACCAAGCAGGGGAACACCGTACTTCTCGGCCATCTTATTGCAGCCATCTTTGCCAAAAATATAGTATTTGTTATTGGGAAGTTCTGCCGGGGTGAACCACGCCATATTCTCCACAATACCCAGTACGGGTTTATTTATATCCTTGCTTCTGAACATATTTACACCCTTTTCCACATCTGCAAGTGCAACCGCCTGCGGGGTGCTCACCACTATAGCTCCGGAGAGAGGGATATCTTGCACAATTGAGATATGAATATCACCGGTTCCGGGAGGAAGGTCTATTAAAAGGAAATCAAGTTCTTCCCATTTGACTTGCAGTACCATCTGTTTAAGAGCATTACTGGCCATCGGCCCTCTCCATATGAGAGGCTGTTCAGGTTTTGCAAAGTACCCGATGGACATCCATTTGACCCCGTACTTTTCAATAGGAATTATCATCTCTTTCCCGGTCGAGTCGTCAACCAAGGGAGCTTCATTCTCAGTGTCTGTCATCTTTGGAACAGAAGGTCCGTAGACATCAGCGTCTGCCAACCCCACTCTGTAACCGGCTTTTGAAAGTGCGATTGCCAGATTAACGGCCACTGTTGATTTGCCTACGCCGCCTTTCCCCGAAGCAACAGCAATTATATGTCCGATATTGGCTAAAGCCTCCTGTCCCAATTCCAGATTCACCCTCTTCTCTATCTTGCGCTCACGCACAAGCTCCAGAATACTAATCTTTAACTCCTCTCCGGGAAAAGCCTCCCTGACAGCATTCTCGCAACTCTTTTTTATCAAAGATGCGAGTGCGTCCGTAGATTGAAATACCAGTTTAAACCTTACTTTACCCTCCTCAATTCTGATATCCTCTATCATCCCCAGAGATACCACATCTTTCTCTTTAACCGGGTGAATTACACCCATCAATGCCTCTTCTACCTTTTTTTTATCCATTTTTTACAGTTATTTCAGTGTATCTATCATATCTCCCGGGACAACCCATTCATCAAACTGTTGTTCTGTCAAAAGTCCTGACTCTAAGGCTGCTTTTTTCAAAGTCGAATTATCGGTATATGCCTTTTTGGCAATTCTTGCAGCATTTTCATACCCTATATGAGGGTTTAATGCCGTCACCAACATCAATGAATTATATAGATTTTCTTTAATCCGTTCCAGATTGGGTTCGATTCCAATAACACAATTATCGTTGAACGCTTTACAGGCATCTGCAATAAGCGTAGCCGACTGCAAAAGGGCACTTATCATTACCGGTTTAAAAGTGTTAAGTTCGAAATGGCCATTTGAACCTGCAAATGAAATAGTTGTATCATTGCCCATAATTTGTGCACAAACCATAGTCAAAGCCTCTGTCTGGGTCGGATTTACTTTGCCTGGCATAATTGATGAACCCGGTTCATTAGAAGGAATTGTTATCTCTCCGATTCCCGACCGGGGACCCGAAGCCGACAATCTAATATCGTTTGCTATTTTCATTAAACTAACTGCCAACTGCTTAATTGCACCATGAGTTTCTACAATGGCATCATTCGCTGCCAGCGATTCGAATTTGTTTCCGGCAGAAGTAAAAGGCAGTGTTGTCAATTGTGAAATGGCAACTGCAACCTCCTGTGCATAACCTTGGGGAGTGTTCAACCCGGTTCCGACTGCACTTCCTCCCATGGCTAACTCTGAAAGATGCGGTAAAGTATTTTTCAATGCTTTTATTCCGTGTTTCAGTTGCGATACATATCCTGAAAATTCCTGCCCGAGCGAAATAGGAGTTGCATCCATTAAATGTGTACGACCAATCTTAACAATTCCAGCCATTGCTGCCGACTTGTCTGCAAATGTCTTTGTTAACTTTTCAATTTCAGGGATAGTATATTTCACAATCTTTTGGTAAGCAGCAATATGCATAGCTGTGGGAAAAGTATCGTTGGACGATTGGGACTTGTTTACATCGTCGTTCGGATGGATATACCGGTCTCCTTCACCTAATTTGTTACCTGACAACACGTGGGCACGATTTGCAATAACTTCATTACAATTCATATTGGTATGAGTTCCCGAACCCGTTTGCCATATAACCAGAGGAAACTGGTCGTCAAGTTTGCCTGCAATAATTTCATCGCATACCTGTGAAATAATTTCCATTTTATCTGCAGGTAATAACCCAAACTTATTGTTTGTAATAGCCGCAGCCTTTTTCAAATAACCAAATGAATGAATAATTTCAATTGGCATAGATGCTGCCGGTCCAATAGGAAAATTAAGTAACGACCGTTGAGTTTGCGCCCCCCAATATTTATCGGCAGGTACTTGTACTTCTCCCATTGTGTCTTTTTCTGTTCTATAATTCATGTCTGTTTAAGGTTCAATAGTATTTGAGTTGGCAAGATAAATTTAATTATTGGCTTGTACTGTACTAATTATTACTTGAGTAAAGTTTTCAATTCGGAAAAATGTTGGATCTTGCATTGTTGTAGGAGGACAATCGAATTGTTTCAATTCACCATTTTTGGCATTTCTAAAACAAAAAGAAACTGAACCACCATTAATAAAGTTAATACCATATTCTAATTGAGTTGTATCTAAATTACAAACCGAAGAAGGTATATTGAATGTTAATAAAGAATCTTTATTATTTGTGATAATGAATAAACCCAATATTGTTTTAGAGTCGGTTTTCTTGTCAAAACATTTTAAATAACCTACTATTTCACCTTTAATCTCACGATTAGCAGGTTCACCTTGCTTATAACATGCAAAAAGCAAGATTGTGCTAAAAAGCAATATGTATTTTTTCGTTTTTTATATGTTGATTTAATTTTACTTCCATTCGCTTGCTTTATTTAGTATTTCAATAGCATCATTACTCAATTCGAGTCGGGCGGCATTTATCAGAGAATCCAACTGCTCAAGGGTTGTGGCACTTGCTATTGGGGCGGTAACTGAAGGACGCGCAATCAACCATGCAATGGCAACGCTTGCGGGAGTTGTATGGTATTGTGCCGATACTTCGCCCAATGCTTTCAAAATAGTAAAACCTCTTTCATTGAGATATTTTTTAATGCCTCCACCCCGTACGCTTTTGCCTAAATCGGCTTCACTTCTGTATTTGCCTGTAAGAAAACCGCTGGCTAAGGAATAGTAACTGATTACACCCACGTTACTGTCAAGGCAAATTTGTTCAAGATTCTTCTCAAAATTTTCCCGGTCGTATAAATTGTATTGTGGTTGCAATGTCTGGTAAGAGGGGTATCCCAATTTTTTGCTTGCTTCTAACGAAGCGATTAGTCGTTCAGGGGAAAAGTTGGAAGCGCCTATCCACCTTATTTTGCCTTCTTCTACCAATTGATCATAGGCTTCCAGTGTTTCCTCCACCGGTGTTTTTTCCATATCCACATGAGTTTGGTACAAATCAATGTAATCTGTCTGTAAACGTTTTAATGAATTCTCAACAGCTCTCAAAATGTATTTTTTGGAAATATCGTTTTGCCCCTGACCCAAATCGCTACCTACTTTTGTGGCAATGACAACTTTGTCGCGATTGTTGCGTGCTTTCATCCATTTGCCGATAATCGTTTCCGATTCACCACCTTTGTTTCCAGGTGCCCAAGCACTATAAACATCAGCGGTATCAATAAAATTGAATCCTGATGTAATAAATCTATCCAGCAGTTCAAATGCAGTTTTCTCGTTAACTGTCCAACCAAATATATTTCCCCCAAAACATAAAGGAGCAACATCCATATCTGAATTGGCTAATCTTCTCTTTTTCATTATTTCTCTTTTTAATTTATTGTCAGAGTGCTATGATCTATTTTTAAAATCATGTTGTATCGTTTATTGTATGTTTTTATAATTTTTTGCTTGCAACAATTGTTGGTCCTGACTTCCAATAAATGTTGCCGGGTACTTTGGTGTAAGTTTCGTTAATTCATCAATAACCACAATCTCTTCTGTAGATAGTTTCAATTCAGCACCGGCCAAATTTCCTTCTAATTGTTCGATTTTACTGACACCAATAATAACAGTTGAAACTACTTTTTTAGAAAGCAACCAGGCAATAGAAACAGCCGTTGGTGTATCATTGTGGTTATTAGCTATTTCGGTTATTTTATCCACAACCTGATAACCAAATTCTCTGTCGAAAAGGCCCAAATCAGATGAATTTAATCTTGCTCCTTCCGGTTGCGGGTTTTGTCGTGTGTATTTACCAGTCAAAAATCCACTACTCAAAGGCGACCACACCATCATTCCAATTCCGTGGTATAAAGTCATTGGAATAAATTCTCTTTCTACTTCTCTGTTCAAAATTGAATAATGCATTTGTGAAGCCACAAATGGATGATAGTTTAAATCTTTCTGCTTTTGTATCATTGTTCCTGCCTTCCATGCCTGATAATTTGAAAATCCGATGTAACGGACCATTCCACGCTGAATTAAGTACTCCATTGTTTTTAATGTTTCGTCAATTGGTGTAATCGGATCATCGTTGTGCAAAAGCAGAACGTCAATATAATCTGTGTTCAGGTTTTTCAAACTATTCTGGCATTGTTCTATGAGATGTTTTGCATTTATTCCTGCGTTAAATGCTTGTTGTCCTGACCTGAAACAAATTTTGGTCGAAACTAAAACATCCTTACGTTTATTGCCCAAAGCCATTCCTAAAATTTTCTCACTTTGCCCGTTCCCATACCCATCTGCAGTATCATAAAAATTAATACCCGTTTCAATGGACTTGTAGACAAGTTCGGTTGCTTTTTTTCGATCAAAGGTAAATTTCATACCGAAATGGTCACCTTCTCCTGATTCTCCGAAGGTCATTGTTCCCAAAGCTAATTCAGATACGATAAGTCCTGAATTTCCGAGTTGTCTGTACTTCATTACTATTTTCTCAAAGGTTTTAAAGCTATACCCCACGCTATTACCTGGTCTATTACTGTATTTAAGATTGCTTCATGGTGAGGAGCAGGTTTGAATACACTATAATTTTCAAAGTCGGTAAATAGTGAAAGGGCAACCTGTGCACGAACATCAGCTACCTGAAGTTCTCCCATAATAAGACGTAATTGCTCAACGGCACGCACACCACCTGCTGAACCATAGCTAACAAAACCTGCTGCTTTATTATTCCATTCTACATAAAGATAATCAATTGCATTTTTGAGAGCTCCGGTAGCTGCATGATTATATTCCGGAGTTACAAAAATAAAGGCATCAAAAGATTTAATTTTTTCAGACCACAATTTTGTATGCGGGTGCATATATTGTTGCATTGATGCAGGCACAGGTTCGTCTAATAAGGGCAGATCATAGTCTTTAATGTCAACAAGTTCAAATTTTGCATCGCTTCGTTTTTGAGCGATTTCATTAACCCAGAAAGCAACGGCTTCACAGTTCCTTCCGGGTCTCGTACTTCCAATGATGATGGCAATCTTAATCATAATAATATCTTTTTATTGTTTATGTTTTTTTCAATTTATTACCAGAGTGCTATGAGTTTTTAAAGTATTTCTGTATTGTTAATAAGCTGCTGTAAAACGCTGGCGGATGTGCTTTGGATTTTCTGCTTCATCCACAATAACCACAGCAAGGTCTTCTACGGAAAGGACGCTTCTATTATTGGCATCAAATACAGGGTTTTCCAAACCGGTTCTATATGTGCCTTTTCTTTCGCCTGATGAACCTTGGTGCATTTCGATTGCAGGGCTAAAAAAAGTCCAGTCCAGATCTTTCTCTTCTCTTAGTATATTCAAGTAATCCCGTGCTGCCGAAGCCCCTGGTTTTATCTCTTCCGGGAATTGCTGTGTGTCTATTAATTGAACACCTTCAGCAACATATAAGCTTCCTGCGCCGCCTATTACAATAAGACGTTTAACGCCCGATTTCTTTACGCCTGCCTGGATAGCTTTTGAACCCTCCAAAAACTCATTGTACAGATTTGGATTGGCCCATCCTGCATTGTAAGCACTTACAACAACGTCATTATCTTTTACTGCTTCGGCCACGTCGTTTTCATTTAAAACATTGGCTTTAACAACAGTCACCTGCTCCGCCTGTTTTATTTTTTCAGGGTGGCGCACTATGGCGGTTACTTTATGCTTTCGTTGTAACAATTCATTTAGAATTGCTGTACCTACGAATCCTGATGCTCCTATTAATGCTACTTTCATTTTCAAGTTTTATCCTATTATTTGTTCACATATGTCATATTTTGCCCGGAGTAACGAGTACCGGAGGCAGCACCGGCAGGTATCGCATTGTTAAGTTGCGTTATCTCTTCCCTGGTTAGGGTTATGTCCACTGCTTTGACATTCTCTTCAAGATATGTCCTGCGTTTTGTACCAGGTATAGGCACTACGTCTTCACCCTGAGCAAGTACCCATGCAAGAGCTATTTGAGCCAGAGTACAGCTTTTTACCTTTGATAGTTCATCCAGCTTGCTAAGGAGGTTCAAATTATTTTTGAAATTTTCTCCCTGGAAACGAGGAAGACCTTTACGGAAGTCCTCTTCTTTCATATCTTCATCTTTCCTGAATTTTCCGGTAAGGAAACCTCGTCCAAGAGGACTATAAGGAACAAACCCAATTTCCAGCTCACGACAAGTTGCGAGTATTTCCTTTTCTACGTCACGCGTCCATAAGGAATACTCTGTTTGCAGTGCTGTGATCTTATGAATTTTATCAGCACGTCGTATCGTATCAGCACTTGCTTCAGAAAGTCCGATATAGCGTACTTTGCCTTCTTTTACAAGTTTTGCCATTGCTTCGATAGTCTCTTCAATCGGAGTATCCGGGTCAACCCTATGCTGGTAGTAAAGGTCTATTACATCTACATTAAGCCTTTTCAGACTGGCCTCGCAGGCAGAACGAACATATTCCGGTTTGCCATTCACTCCTAAAAACTCCCCTTTAGAACCTCTCAAATTTCCGAATTTTGTTGCGAGAAATACCTTATTTCTTTTTCCTTTCAGAGCTTTGGCGACAAGCTCCTCATTTTTGCCAACACCGTACATATCGGCAGTGTCAAGAAAATTGATGCCAAGCTCTATCGCACGATGGATAGTAGCAATAGATTCAATGTCATCGCCTTTCCCATAAAATTCTGACATACCCATGCAGCCCAGACCGATTGCGGATACTGTGGGGCCATTCTTACCTAAAGTTTTGTTTTTCATATTACAATCAATTTTACTTCTACATTGCCACGGGTGGCATTGGAATATGGACATACCTGGTGCGCTTTGTTTGCCAGTTCTTCGGCTACACTATGTTCAACGCCCGGTACTTTTATTTTCAGCGTTATTTCTAAGCCATAGCCTCCTTTCTCATTTTTGCCCAGACTTACCTCTGCTGTTACAGACGTAGTGCCTGCTTTTATTTTTTCTGCCCTTATGATATTGAGCAGGGCGTTGTCAAAACAGGCAGCATATCCACCGGCAAACAGGATTTCAGGATTCAGGTAATCACCCTTCGGGCCGCCAAGCGATTGTGGTGCCCTTACCTGTATGTCGAGTACGCCGTTATCTGATTTTACATGTCCGTTACGTCCGCCTGTTGCGGTGGCTATTGCCGTATACATTTTTTCCATTCGAAGGTTATTTCCGAAAATTTCTTCCACACGGTTGCGTTTCTGATACATGTCCCAATAAAGAGCAGCAATTTGATCGGCAATATCCGGTGTAATCTGGCAGCAAACAGTTACAGTCCCGCTATAAATTCCTTTCTCCGCTAATTCTTCGTTCAATATATAAGTGTAATTGCGCAAAGCGGCAGCCATAAGACTTAAAGAACCAATCATTGGCATAGGAGTGATAGACGACCTGCCGCCCGTCAGCAGAATCGCCCCATTTTTATTTTTAATCATATCCGGCAGTACTTGTTGAACGCTTGCTATCGCACCAAGAACTTGAAATTCGAATGTCCTTTTAGCAATAGCAGTCGTTACTTGCGACGGAGGTATAAATTCCATATTTATCGGGCTGTATTCCAGCACATCAACCGATCCGTATTCGGTGCTTACCGACAAAAGGGCATTAATGATTGACTGTTCGTCCATAACATCTGCCACAAACCCTTTTGATTCAATTCCAAGTGATTTAAGAGAAGCAACCATTTTACCCAATGATTCTTTGCGTCGGGCTATCAACGCTACCCGGAAACCATTCCTGCCAAATGTTTTCGCAACAGAAAGGCCGAGTCCCGGACCCGCACCAATAATAGCTATTGTTTTCATACGTAGATATTTTATAATTTTTATTAATTTAAAATCCGGTCTTGCTGCATAGAATCAACCGCCCAACTGGGATATTCCGGTGTAAGTTTGCTTACTTCATTTAATTTTTTCAGCTCATCTTCCGTAAAATATATTTCGATTGATTTTAGATTGTCCTGCAATTGTTTTTCATTTTTAACTCCGAGTATTACACTGGTAACTACCTTTTGATGCAGTAACCATGCTAAGGCAACCTGAGCAACTGAAGCATTATGCGCTTTACTTACTTCATCCATTATGTCAATAATATCAAAAGTTTTTTCTTTGTTGATTGGGGGGAAATCAAATTCTTTTCTTCTTGATTCTTCTTCCGGTATTTGGTTTCTTCTGTATTTACCGGATAAAAATCCACCGGCAAGCGGACTCCAAACCATCAAACCCAGATTTTGATCGTTAAGCAATGGAACAATTTCTCTTTCCAATTCCCTTCCGGCAATTGAATAATAAGCTTGCAAAGATTTGAATTTATTGAAACCATTTTTATCGGATATCCACAAACTCTTCATCAATTGCCAGGCTGTTAAATTGGAACAACCGATATACCTGACCTTTCCGCTGTGAACTAAGTCATCCAAAGCGCGTAATGTCTCTTCAAGCGGGGTAAGTATATCGAAACCATGGATTTGATAGAGGTCAATATAATCTGTCCCAAGTCTTTTCAAACTCTCATTAACCTGATTCATAATATGCACGCGCGATAAACCTGTCTGGTTTACTCCTTCGCCCATTTTGCCCCTGACTTTTGTCGCTAAGATTATGTCTTTTCTTTTTGTGCCTAAAGACCTTCCCAGTATCTGCTCGGAAATTCCGGTCGAATAAATATTGGCGGTATCAAAAAAATTGATTCCCGCATCGAGGGCTAAGCCAACCATCTGATCGGCTTCTTCTTGTTGAGTTTTACCAACCGGGGTCCACGTACCGGTACCGCCAAAAGTCATAGTGCCGAAACATAATTCTGACACTAATATTCCAGTGTCTCCTAAAATTCGATATTTCATATTTAAAAAGTATTTGTGTGAATATACTGTTATAATCGTTACATTGCTGTCCATCCTCCGTCGGCTGTGACAACAGCACCATTGACGAAACTTGAGTCACTTGAGGCAAGAAATAGGGCTACCTGAGCAATTTCTTCAGGTTCGGCAGTTCTTGGATTAGTTAATGCTTGTGCCGGAAGAATAACATTTTTGACTAAGTCTGATACATTGTCTGTCGTAAACCCACTTGTATGCGCAATATTGGTATTAACAGCACCCGGAGCTATAGCGTTGCAGCGGATGCCCCTCTTAGCATACATAAAACCGGTATTTTGAGTTAAACCTATCAATGCATGTTTGCTTGCTGTATAAGCTGCACCCGCTACAGCCCCTGCAAAACCGGCTATTGATGCGTTATTGACAATTACTCCCCCTTTACCACTGTTTAACATGATCTGAATAGCTTTACGTGTAGTTTTAAACGGGCCATTAATATTTATATTCATAGTACGCTCCCACATTTCAACAGACATTTCTCCTGCCCCATTAAAATCATCCATTACACCAGCATTATTAACCAACACATCTACTGTTCCATATATATCAAGAGCCAACTTGAACATTTTTTCAATATCTTCTTCTTTTGCCACATTTGCCAAAACTGTTGTTATCTGGCCTCCTGCTTGTTTAATTTCTTTTTCCAGATTGTCTAAAGAGGATTGATTGATATCAGAACCAACCACTAAACTGCCATGTTCGGCAAATAATATAGCAATTGCTTTCCCCATACCGGAACCTGCACCGGTAATAATAGAAACTTTATTTTCTAACTTTTTCATTGCAATTCATAACCCATTTTGCGAATGCATCCAGAAAAATCCGTAAAAATCCCGATGTTGACTCATTTACAAGATTTCCGCTGTCGTCAAACAAATTTGCTACACCTCCGATATAAACTTCGGGCTGTGGCATAACAGGAACATTTATAACCATAAGCGATTGTCTCAAGTGATGATTTGCACCGAATCCACCTAAAGCTCCTGGTGAAATACTTACAATGGCGCCTGGTTTTCCATCCCATGAATTTTCACCATAAGGTCGGGATCCTACATCGATTGCATTTTTAAGTACCGCCGGAACTGAACGATTGTACTCAGGCGTAACGAAAAGAAGACCGTCAAAGTCCTTCAGTAGACTACGAAACCCCAACCATTCGGCAGGTGGTGTTTCTTCGAGATCCTGGTTGTACATCTGAAGTCCTCCTATCTCAACGATTTCAAGTGTAAGTGATTCGGGTGCAAGCATTATTAGTGCTTTTGCCATCTTTCGGCTAAATGATTCCTTTCTAAGGCTTCCTATAATAACTGCGATTTTTTTAGATTTCATTTTTTCTCTTAATTAATTGTAATTATCAGAACTCATAACAACTATTATAACAAAAATGTTGTTTCACAGTTCATTTTAATAACTGAAATAAAGTTTCTCTTGTAACTAATATTTACTAATTTTGACCTATAAACGATAAAAGTCAATTATTATGTCAGAAATAGAAGTTAAGAGCTTAATTGTTGAATCAGCAACAAGAACTTTTTCAAAATTCGGCTTCTATAAGACTACGATGAATGAGATTGCCAGGCATATCCATAAAGCTAAAGGAGTTCTTTATTATTATTATAAAAGCAAAGAGGACCTTTTTAACGAAGTACTGAAACAAGAATTGAATATTGTTAAAGTAGAGTTAAATAAAATAGTCGATAATGAAGAAGATTCTCTTGTTATACTCAAAACATACATACTTTCACGCCTGAAATTACTAAGCAAGTCGATTAATTATCGCGAAACACTAAAAGCAGATTTCTTTGAAAAATATATTTTTGTTAAAGGTGTCAAAGATGATTTTGACGTGTTTGAACGTGCCAAACTAACTTTAATTTTAGGAAAAGGCAAAAATCAAGGTTACCTCGATGTTCAAGACATTAATTCTGCAGTAAATATTTTAATGATGATAATGAACGGTATAGAAATACCTTTATTCTTACAAAATAAGTATTCTGAATATGAAAACACTATTGATGAATTATCCACAATGCTAGTGAAAAGTTTAAAGGTTCAAAAAAACTGACTAAAAAACGATAATGGTCAAAAATATTTTTAACTTTGCACGAAACTTCACTATACTTTAGTCATGAAATCATTAAATTCTAACTCAGCTATTTTGAGGGTAATTAATTTAACCCTAAAGAACAAGTTATCCAGAAATATATTACTGTCCAGTTTAGATAGAAATGTACGGGACAGAGTTCTCAGGGACATAAGCCCTCAGTCTCCTAAGAATGTGAGGATGTATCATTATTATGGATTGCGTGCAATGTATATGTCCTTTTTTAAAAATTACGATAAGGGTTATATCTCTCCGGAGGTAGCTGGTAAAGTTATAAGAACACTTGTAGAGGAGGTATTTTTGGGCAAAAAAGAACAGAAGGAATCGAAAGAAAATTTTAAAAATAAATATGGACAAGACTCTACAACTTTCATAACAATTTCACCTACAAAAAAGTGTAATCTTAATTGTACAGGTTGTTATGCTTCGTCAAACGCAACCTGTACCGCTTCGTTGGATTGGACACTATTGGATAAAATAATTGAAGATTTATACAACAATATGGGTATGAGGTTTTTTGTCATATCTGGCGGAGAACCTTTGCTATATAAAAGTGAAAATAAAACAATACTGGATTTAGCCCATAAGTGGAATGATTGTTTTTTTCTTGTGTACACTAATGGAACGTTAATCAATGATGATATAGCCTCACAAATGGCTTCTGCAGGTAATATCACACCTGCTATTTCTGTTGAGGGATTTGAAACGGAAACAGACAAACGGAGAGGAGAAGGGGTTTTTAGAAAAATAATAAATGCAAAAAACAGTCTCATAAAAAATGGTGTTCCCTTTGGTTTATCAGTTACAGCAACAAAAGAAAATATTGGACTAATGCTGGATGATAGTTTTTACGAATATTATTTTGACAATTTCGGAGCAACATATATGTGGGTTTTCCAATATATGCCCATTGGGAGAGAATTTTCAACAGACCTGATGATAACTCCTGTCCAAAGGGTTGAACTTTTTAAACAGGAAATGAAAATTTTAATTGATAAGAAACATTTTATTGCCGATTTCTGGAATAGTGCAATCCTATCCAATGGTTGCATATCTTGTGGAAAACCGCATGGCTATTTTTATATAAACTGGGACGGCAACATAATGCCTTGCGTTTTTGTCCCGCACTATCTTGATAATGTGAAATCACTTTATTCTTCAGGAAAGAAACTTAGTGATGCACTCTTTTCCCCTCTCTTTGTTAAAGGCAGAGAATGGCAATCGGATTACTTAGGAAATAATGGAAAACCCGCAAATCTTTTAACTCCCTGTTTTTATCGGGATCATTATAAAAATTTTGCAGAAATAGCCAAAAGTACAGGTGCAAAACCAGAAAACCAGGCAGCAGAAGATGCTTTACAATCCACAGAATACTACGAAGCGATGCTATCGTTTGACGACCAGTTAAAAAAAATAGCTTCTCCTGTATGGGATGAGATATTAAAGACTAATTAATGTAAAAGAAAATACTATATGATTATAAATCTTGTAACTGATTATGTGCCGGATATCATAGTACAAAACGAGTACTTTTTTAATAATTATGGTATTACAGAGGAGGAAATTATTGCTAAAAGCGGAATTAAGCAGAGAAGACGTAGCCGTCCGGCTGAGAACACCAATTCAATGGCGATTGAAGCGGTAAATAAAGCATTTATTGATTTACCATTTTCTATAGGCGAAATAGACTTAATCATTGGAGCAACATATACACCCTATGATACTGTCGGCACATTGGCTCATGCTGTGCAGAAACAATTTAATATTAACAATGCAAAATGTTTCACTATTGATTCTGCATGTTCTTCGTTTGTAAATGCAGTAGAAATTGTTGACTGTTATTTTGCCAATAACAAAGCGAGTAAAGCTTTAATCGTTATCTCGGAAAATAACAGCGTTTACAGTGACGACTCTGATAAAAAATCAGGGTTTTTATGGGGGGATGGTGCTTCAGCCGTTTTTATTTCTAAGCAAAGATACTCAGATAAAGATTTTGAAGTGCTTGATGTTAATACTACCGGTTTGGGTAATATTGGGAAAAGCACGAGTGCAGTCACTTTGTTCCCTAACAATGGAGGGTTGAAAATGCCCCTGGGGAAAGATGTTTTTCAATATGCATGTAAGTACATAATACGTGAAATTGAACAAATTTTGAATAAAAACAACATTCCTCTTAATGAGTTGGGCTATTTTATTCCTCATCAGGCTAATACCAGAATTACAGATTACGTTGTAAAGGCATTGAAAATTGATCCTGCACGAGTTATAACAAATATTGAGTATTTGGGTAATACCGGTTCAGCAAGTACTCCAATTATTTTATCTCAAAACAGTAGGAAATTCAAGAAAAATGATACGATTGCAATATCGGTTTTTGGAGGAGGTTATTCAAGCGGGGCTATTTTGTTAAAAAAATTATAGGCATCTGTTTTGAAGACAATATCAGGATATATTCTTACAAAAGTGTTTGGGTGGAAAATCGGGGGAGAGTTTCACAATTTTCCAAAGAGTGTCATCATTTTCGCTCCTCATACCAGCTATTATGATGCATTGTACGGGAAGTTGTACCTTAATGAACTATGCATCAAGCATATATTTTTAGCAAAAAAGGAACTCTTCTTTTTCCCTATGAATATTATTATGAAATATTATGGTGCAATTCCTGTTCGTGGAGTGATTGGGAGAAATGCTATTTATCAGATTTCTAAAATGCTTAACGAAGCTCAATCATTACATATTATTCTTTCGCCGGAAGGAGGTTTTGCAAAAGTTACAAAATGGAATAAGGGTTTTTATTATATTGCATGCAAAGCGAAAGTTCCCATTATTGTTAGTTTTCTGGATTATCAAAAGAAAGAAATTGGGATAAAAGGGGTGATAGATAATCTTGACAATATTAATACTGTTATGCATCAGATAAATACGATGTATAAAGATGTTACAGCAAAACATCCGGAAAACTTTTCACTTGAATTAACAAACTAGTATATGGGGAAATCGGTATCATTAGTATTATCCAGCGGAGGGGCAAGAGGAGTTGCTCATATCGGAGTTATTGAAGAATTGACACGACAAGGGTTTGAGATAAAATCTATAGCCGGAACATCAATGGGAGCACTGGTTGGTGGAATATACGCATCAGGTAATATGAAAGATTTCAGAGAATGGATGTGTGATCTTGACAAAAAAGCAGTTTTCAATCTTGTCGATTTTACAATAAGTGCAGATGGACTAGTTAAAGGGAACAGAGTAATAAAGGAATTAAAAAAGATAGTACCAGATGTATACATAGAAGATTTGTCCGTTTCATATGCAGCAGTTGCAACCGATGTTAAGCATAAACAAGAGGTAGTATTTAGAGAGGGAAGTCTTTATAAAGCAATCCGTGCTTCAATTTCGATTCCTACGGTCTTTAAACCTTGTATGTCAGGAGGAATGATTTTAATTGATGGAGGAGTTTTAAATCCTATACCTATAAATCGAGTTAGAAGAACTAATGATGATTTATTAATTGCCGTCGATGTAAACTCTCCCGTTTTATCGGAGAAGAGTGTTGCAAACAAAAAGGTATCGGCAAAAGAAGCCGAATTGAACTATTTATCTTTTTTAATGAGAAAAGGAATTCAGTTTTTGCCAAAAATTCCAGGGACACAGTTAAACTATTATACACTGTTATCTCAGTCATGCAGTATGATGATTCAGCAAATTTCTGCTCTTACGATAGAACTGTGTCAACCGGATATTTTAATTAAAATCCCAATGAATTCCTACGGACCTTTCCATTTTTATAAATCGGAAGAAATTATAAAGACTGGAGAAATAGCTACGCGTAAAGCACTATTTGATTTTCAGAGTAAAAAAATTAATGAAAAACCATAAAAACAATAACATAATGAAAAAAGATGCAGTAAGAATACAAACCTCCATTTTAAGTAAAATGGAGAAAAAAGTGCTGGTACGGATAGCAAAAAAATTGCCCCAATGGGTAACTTCAGACCAGTTGACATGGTTAGGACTTTTTGGAGCTTTTATTTCCTGTGGGGGTTATTTTCTCTCGAACTGGGGAGTAGAGTTTTTATGGCTCTCTTCATTCGGATTCCTTGTCAACTGGTTTGGCGACAGCCTTGACGGGACCTTGGCTCGTGTAAGAAATGCACAACGCCCAATATATGGCTTTTACATTGATCACAATATTGACGGTTTAACCGTCTTAATAATTTGCATTGGCGCCGGAGCTTCTCCATTCATTTCATTTTCTACTGCCATGCTAATACTTGCCGGCTATTATCTATTATCTATTTTTACATACATTAATACATACCTTAAAGGCGAGTTTAAAATTTCGTACAGCGCTCTTGGACCCACAGAATTTCGATTAATCATTATTCTCATCAACACTCTGTTTATATTTTTGCCAACCGAAAACCCGCCGATAATTATTATGGGTATTACTTTAAAATTTTTTGATATATTTGCCATTGGTATTGCATTGGTGCTTTTTATTCTCTACTTTTTTAATTTCTTTACAGAAATGAAAAAATACAAGAAAATAGATCCGCCTCATTCACATAGTTAACAATGGTTTTAAAATATTTTAAATTCTTTATAAGCCGGCTACTAGGCACATTATTAGAAACATTTGTATTGTGGATACTTTCGAACTATGTTTTTTTTACTTATTTCGGAAAGTACATTGTTGCTCCAACAATTTCTTTTGAAATTGTTATGTTTTGCAATTTTGTCATCTCATATTACTGGATATGGAATAAGCACATTTACACCAAAAGTACAAAGGGTTTTTTTACTCGCCTTGCTTTATTCAATATTTCATCAATTTTAGGTTTCTTCATTAAGATGGGATTTCTGCTTCTTTTCGAGAGACTTTTTGGATGGGATGTCGTTTATTGTAATCTTGTTGCCTTGCTTATATCCGGCATTGTAAATTTTTTTCTTACAGAACGGGTAGTGTTTAAGAAGTGTAATCACAAACCAGTAATTGATGACTATATGCTTGTGAAAAATGAGCATCAATAAATAAATAAAATAAATTATGGGACTTTTACAAGAACGTTATTTGCAATATGATCTACCACAGAAGTTAATGGCTGCTGGTATTTATCCCTATTTTAGGGCAATAGAATCCGAACAGGATACAGTTGTAACAATTAATGGAAAAGAAGTTTTAATGTTCGGATCAAACAGCTATCAGGGCCTTTCTAACCATCCAAAAATTAAGGAAGCAGCAAAACGAGCCATAGAAAAATATGGAACAAGTTGTGCCGGTTCACGATTTCTTAATGGTACACTTGATATACACCTCGAACTTGAAGAACGATTGGCACATCTGGTCGGTAAAGATGCGGCTATTTGCTACAGTACCGGCTTTCAGGTAAATACCGGTGTAGTTTCAACATTATGCGGCCGGAATGATTATCTATTGCTCGATTCGCTCGATCATGCTTCTATTATTGAAGGGAGTAGATTATCGTTTTCAAAGGTGTTGAAATTCGAACATAATGACATGTCTTCGCTCGAATCAAAACTAAAGTTTTGCGAATCGGATAAAATTAAACTTATTGTAGTAGATGGTATTTTTTCGATGGAGGGTGATATAGCCAAATTACCTGAAATTGTACAATTGGCCGAAAAGTACAACGCAAGTATTATGGTTGATGACGCTCATGCAATTGGTGTTATTGGACAAAGTGGAAGGGGGACAGCTTCTCATTTTAACTTAACCGATAAGGTAGATTTAATTATGGGCACATTTTCGAAATCATTGGCATCTATTGGAGGATTTATTGCGGGTGACGCATCTGTCATAAATTACCTTAAACACAACTCGCGATCTCTTATTTTTAGTGCAAGCATGACGCCAGCCGCGGTTGCCAGCGTTAGTGCCGCACTTGACATTATGCTTAGCGAGCCCGAACGCATAGAGCATTTATGGGGATTAACTAATTATGCCCATAAAGCGTTTAAAGAAGCCGGATTTGATACAGGGAAAAGCGAAACACCAATTATTCCGCTATTTATCCGCGACGATATAAAAGCTTTACAGGTAACCCATATGTTGCTCGAAGAAGGTATTTTCGTAAACCCTGTGATTTCACCTGCCGTACCTAAAGAAGATTCACTTATACGTTTCTCGCTTATGGCAACTCACTCTTTTGAACAACTCGAAATAGCCGTTAGTAAAATCACCAAAGTTTTCAGAGAGCTTAATATTATTCATTAATAGTTTTGAAAATTAACAACAAACCCTTATGCCGAAAGTCGTATTCATAACAGGCGTATCCTCCGGTTTTGGGCGTGCTATAGCTGTCATCCTTGCTAAAAGCGGACATAAAGTTTATGGCTCGACTCGTAATAATGTTGACCCTATTCCGGAAATAAACTACGTACGCCTGGATGTTACCGATATGAATTCAATTGAGCAGGCAGTTAAAGAGATTTACGATAAAGAAGGCCGCATTGATGTTTTGATAAACAATGCAGGAATGGGCATCGGTGGTCCCATTGAATTGACAAACATTAGAGATGCTCAATATCAGATGGATGTAAACTTTTTTGGCGTATTTAGGGTAACACAAGCTGTACTACCACTTATGCGCCAACAAAAAGAGGGTGTTATTATTTGTATAAGCTCAATAGGCGGTTTAATGGGTATTCCTTACCAGGGTCTATACTCGGCAAGCAAATTTGCCATCGAGGGATATTGTCAGTCATTAAGCCTCGAATTAAAGCCATATAATATTAGTGTCGTAGTAGTTAATCCTGGTGATTTTTCGACCAACTTTACTTCAAATCGTAAAATTGTCGATAATCCTGATATTAAATTGACCTATCCTCAATTCTACAATACTTTATCAGTTATAAAATCTGATGAACAAAATGGTCCAAAACCAGAAATATTGGCAAAAAAAGTAGGAAAGATTATTGACCGGAAAAAGCCGGCTTTTCGATATGTAGTAGCATCTCCCCTTCAAAAATTTTCGGTTTCTTTGAAAAGAGTATTACCCGAAACCTGGTTTGCCACTATTTTAGAAAAATATTATAACAGAATACAATGAAAGTAATTATAAAAGAAGTATCTACCCAACGTGAATTAAAGCAGTTTGTAAAGTTTCCAAATAAGCTTTATTCAGGCAATAAATTTTATGTTCCTCCACTAATTTCAAGTGAACTACAAACACTATCAAAAAAGAATAACTCCGCTTTCGAGTTTTGTGAAGCAAAATACTGGCTTGCATACATCAACAATAAGATAGTCGGCCGCGTGGCTTGTATCATAAATCATAAATATAACGAGAAAGTTGGTGAAAGTTATATCCGCTTCGGTTGGTTGGATTTTATTGAGGATGAAAATGTACTACGCAAATTAATGGAAATCGTTGAATTCTGGGCAGTCCAAAACAATACAAAAAACATACACGGACCACTCGGATTTTCTGATTTTGACGCATCGGGTATTCTTGTTGAAGGTTTTGATGAACTGCCAACATCTTGTGGAAAATATAATTTCCCGTATTATTCAGAACTTATTGAAAAAATTGGGTATAAAAAGGATATTGACTGGGTTGAATATAATATTAAAGTGCCAAAGTCTGTCCCCGAAAAGTATGCGAAAACAGCTATGTTTGTCAAGGAGCGACATAAATTGCACAGTGCTCATCTTCGTAAAAAAAAGGACCTTTTAAAGTATTCCGATGAAGTATTTCAGCTTCTGAATCAGGAATATAACAGCCTTTATGCATTTTCTGAGCTGACAAAAGCACAATGCGAAGATCTTAAAAAGCAATTTATTCCTTTATTAAGGCTTAAGTATATTTCTATTATCTTAAATTCAGATGATAAAGTAATAGGGTTTGGTATATGTATGCCATCAATTTCAAAAGCATTACAAAAGTCGAAAGGCAGTTTATACCCTTTTGGTATATTGAGAATACTTATTGCACTACAGAAAAATGATACGATAGACACTTTGCTTATTGCAATACATAAAGATTACAAGGATAAAGGGATAAATGCCATAATTTTTAACGATATTGGGAATTCAATAATAAAAAGCGGAATTACAAACATTGAATCAACTCGTGAGCTGGAAGAAAATATTAATATACAAAACCTTTGGAATAAATTTGAATTTAGACAACACAAAAAAGCAAGGTGTTATGTCAAAAAATTAGAGTAAATACAAATGGAGGTTAAGCTTAAAATTCTCATTGTTACCGACAAGTTTAAAGGGAGTCTTACAGCTTTGGAGGCGGCAGAATCCATTAAAAACGGACTATTACGGAGTTCAGGAGATTTTGAGATAAATGTTTTACCTATGGCCGATGGCGGTGACGGAACCATAGATGTAATCAGAAGTTCAGCAGGAGGAGAATTAAAGTGCGTTAAAGTATTGGACCCTCTGAAAAAAGAGGTTTTTGCCCACTATCTGGCAAAAGACAAAATGGTATTTATTGAGATGGCAAAGTGTTCCGGCCTTCAGTTATTGACGCCTGATGAATATAATCCATTGAAAGCAACTACATACGGACTGGGGCAAATGATTCTGGCTGCAGCCGGGAGTAATGTTGAGGAGATAATTTTAGGGATAGGTGGCAGCGCCACCAATGATGGTGGATTAGGGGTGCTCAGAGCTCTCGGATACAAATTTACCGGTCGGGACGGAAAGGAGACTGCAAACCTTGCAGAGGTTGCCGGTATTGACGGACGGGATGTAAACAAAAATCTGGGGAGTGTAAAATTCAAAGTTGCATGCGATGTAAACAATCCTCTCTTGGGTAAACATGGGGCGACCAGAGTTTATGGACCGCAAAAGGGGGCAGACAGTAAAATGGTGGAAGAGCTGGAGAGTGGGATGAAAAATTGGGCTGGGGTTTGTGAACAGTACCTTGGGAAAAACTATGCAAATTTTCCGGGAGCTGGTGCTGCAGGAGGTACCGGCTTCGCTCTTATGGGTTTTCTTAAGGCAGAAATGCTCCCTGGTTGGAGAGTATTGTCGGAGGTAACAGATCTGGAGAGAAGGGTCGAAAGGGCTGACCTGGTTATTACCGGAGAGGGATCGGTAGACCAGCAAAGCATCTCCGGGAAACTTATTGATGGAGTTGCCGCAATTGCAAAAAAATACTCAAAACCATTGTGGGTATATTGTGGGATAAACAACTTGACAAAGCATCAGCTAAAAAAGAGAGGTATAGAAAGATTATTCTCAATATCTGATATAGAGAAAGATAAGTCGACATCTATGAAGAAGGCGAAGGTGTACTTGGAAAAAATTTCATACAATTCTGCAACTTTTTTAACCAATTTCCAGTCAAACAGACAAACAGATTAAAACAAACAATTATGGAAGCAGCATTGGGAATCATTGTTCCTTTTTTAACAGCAATTCTTATTATTTTTATTATTTTCGCCGCAAAGGTATACAGAGAAAGATCCAGAAACGAACTTATTGCCAAGGCAATTGAGCACGGGAAAGAGCTATCTCCCGACCTTTTTTCCAGAGAAGAGAAGAATGAAAAGAAATCAGACCCTCTGACAGGTGCTCTTGTATCTATCGGGGTTGGAATAGGCCTCTTTATTGCTCTCTACTTCTTCTTTGACGGAATCAGATATGCGGCTTTCGGATGTATTCCGCTGTTCGTCGGAATAGGGCAACTGGTTGCCTATTTTGTAAACAAGAACAAAAAAAAGACAGACAGCGCCGCTGGTGAATAGGAAAGAGTTTGAACAGCAGGTATTGAATAATCAGGAATCGCTCCGGCGGTTCCTGATGAATCTTTGCAATGGAAATTCCGCACTGAGTGACGATATTGCCCAAGAGGCTTTTATAAAGGCATATCTCAATTTGAACTTTTTTAACGGTCTATCTAAATTTTCTACCTGGCTTTTTAGGATAGCGTATAATTGCTACTGCGACAACAGGAGGGCAAATCAACGGTACCGTCAGGTAGATATAGAGGATGAAGTATTAACTTCGAACGAAACGACGGATAAAAATTACAAGAACCAGGAGTTGTATATGGCTCTTGCTAAACTAAACGAAAAGGAGAGATCTGTTATACTCCTCTTTTATATGGAGGACAAAAGCATTAAAGAGATATCAAAAATTACGGATATTCCGGTAAATACTGTTAAATCACACCTTTCGAGGGCCAAAACACATATCTCCGAACATTTAAAGACAATTGGTTATGAAAAAGGATAATATGAATAAGTTTTTTAAGGAGCATAAACAAACGATAGAGGATAATGAGTTCAGTGCGAAACTCTTTTCCCGTCTGGATTATATCCCGGCCTCTGAGTCGTCTGCCCGCAGGTCAAAAAAAATTATCTTTATTTTCGCAACCATCGGTATAGTACTTTTTATTCTTATGGGTGGCTACAGCTCTCTTATTGACGGACTCAGCTCCATGAGTACTCTCTTCGAAAATTTTAAATCCATCAGAGCGGAAGTAGTAGTTTCAGTTGTATTTATGATCTGTTCAATTGTTGCTCTCGGCAGATTTGCCTTCGAAGAAGAATAGTACCGTCAGAGTAATTTATAGGATTGACGGTGATACTTGCATGTGCCATATTTTTATCCCAACCGTATTGAGGAAAATTTTCCATCACCCTTAATAATGCATGTATGGGGAATCTCGCGGTAACTATAAAACCGGTTTCCGTCTACCAGAATAAAATCTGGTCTTACAGCAAGATTGTCCAGAGCGATATGCTAGGTATGCAGAGAGATGAACCTCCTTTTTCATTCTTTGGAAAGAATGCCGCAAGATAGTGAATTTAGCTCTATTTGTTATATCTGTGCAGGTTCTCCTTAAGAACGCCTATAATGCTATCTTTTGACTCAAGAGCTGCTTTCAGCCTTTGAATCTCTCCCTCGTATTCAACGATGGAAATCCTATTTTCGGTCTCAATCATGCTAATCTTTTCCAGATAACTTTTCTCAAGCCCTTCTGCTTTGCCGTTATCCTTTTCAATTGGCGCAACACCAAGAAGAAGCTCTTCAGGCGTTGTTTTCAATACTCTGGCAATGTCAAATATTCTGGGACTGACAAGTTTTGTTTTACCGGTCTCAATCTGACGGTAGGAGTTGGGTGACATACCAAGAGTGTGAGCCATATATTCCTGGGAGAATCCCAATGCACGCCTCTCCTTTTGGATCTTTAATTTAATAAGCTTTATTTCCATTTGTAAACAAATGTAAATTATAGTTTGGAGTGATTGATAACAAGTAATAGATATAGAAATCATAACTAAAACTTGTTTTTTATGGTTAAAAACCACGCGAAAAGGATAAAATATTTTTAAAATCAGATAAATCATAACTATTACCATCTATATTAACATATGTTAGTAGTAAATTTGAAATAAAAATGCAGGTTATAGCAAACAGTTCATCTGAGCAATATTTGGAGCAGTTTATAATTTTAATGGAACATCAGAGACTCTACCTTATTAGGGAACTCTCTTCCGGAGAGATTGCCCGGCTGATTAATATAAGAAGCAGCCGTCTTAACAAATTGCTTTACGAAAGCCTTGGGATGGAGATAAGGCAGATAATCTCTATGTATAGAATCCAGCACGCAAGGGAACTGCTTGCAATGGGGGTAAGGTATAGAGAGTTGTGGAAATTATCGGGATTTAGCTCGCAAAGTAGTATGGATAGGGAGTTTGAAGATATTGTCTATTAAAAAAAAATTACTAATTTTATACTTTTATTGTTGAATTTTAAGTAATTAATACATAATCAACTAGTTAATATGAAAGTCTATCCCACTCAAAACATTCGCAACGTTGTTTTGCTAGGAAGCACAAAGTCTGGTAAAACAACTCTTGCAGAAACAATGATGTTTGAAGGTAAAGTAATCGATCGCAGAGGAACCATCGAGGCTAAAACAACAGTTAGCGACAATACCGAAATCGAACAAATCTATCAACGCTCTATTTATCCATCACTTCTGTACACAGAATTTATGGATAATAAGCTGAATATAATTGACACTCCGGGTTCAGACGACTTCTTGGGTGGCGTTATCTCGGCGTTCAAGGTGGCAGATACCGGAGTTATGATAGTGAATGCTCAGCAAGGTGTAGAGGTTGGCACAGAAATATTTGCCCGTTATGCAGACAAGCATGGCAAGCCTCTTATCATTGGTATTAATCAGCTGGACCACGAAAAAGCAAACTGGGAGAATTCTGTAGAGATGCTTAAGAAGGCTTTTGGGAAAAAAATAGTATTGGTTCAGTTCCCGGTTGAGACCGGTCCCGGATTCAACTCTTTCGTGGACGTTCTTAAAATGAAGATGTACTTTTTTAAAGATGATAATGGTACCCGTGAAGAACGCGAAATTCCGGCAGAACTTCAGGATCATGCTGCAGAGTTACATCAGATAGTTGCAGAGATGGCTGCCGAAAATGACGAATCTCTGATGGAGACATTCTTTGACAAGGGTGTTCTTACAGAAGAGGAAATTCGTGCAGGGCTGAAAATCGGACTCGCTCAATGTGAAATAATGCCAGTCTTCTGTCTTTCGGGCAGAAAAGATATTGGAGTTAAAAGATTAATGGAGTTCATCATTAATGTAGCTCCAACTCCCGATAAAAACATACAGAAGCTGAAAGACGGAACAATCATCCCTTGCGACCTAAATGGCCAAACCTCCATATTTGTATATAAAACAGCTGTTGAACAGCATCTTGGTGAGGTGACCTACTTTAGAGTTATGTCAGGTAAATTGGTTGAGGGGGCAGATTTGACAAATGCAGATAACGGATCAAAAGAGAGGATATCTACTATCTATGCCGTAGCGGGTAAGAAAAAAGAGAAACTTTCCGAGATTGTTGCGGGAGACATCGGGTGTACCGTAAAATTAAAATCGGTTAAGACAAATCAAACCTTGAATGGGGGGAACAAAGATTGGGCATTTGAAGAGATTGTTTTCCCTCCTTCTAAATTCCGTACAGCTATCAAGGCTAAGGTAGAGAAAGATGAGGAGAAACTTGGTGAAATTTTGAACAGAGCACACGCAGAAGATCCAACTATCGTAGTTGAATATTCAAAAGAGCTGAAACAGACAATTCTAAGCGGACAGGGAGAACACCACATCAACATTCTTAAATGGCATTTGACCAATACATATAAAATTGAGGTGGACCTTTTTGCTCCGAGAATTTCATACAGGGAGACCATTACAAAGGTAGCTGCTGCAGATTACAGACACAGAAAGCAATCCGGTGGTGCAGGTCAGTTTGGTGAAGTTCACCTTCTGATTGAACCGGTTATTGAGGGGGTTCCTGCAAATAACAGATTTAAGATTGAGGGGAGAGAGCTAGTTCTGAACATAAAAGGGAAAGAGGAGTACACAATGGATTGGGGAGGAAAACTCGAGTACTATAACTGTATTGTCGGTGGCGCAATTGATGCCCGCTTCATGCCTGCAATCCTGAAAGGAATAATGGAAAAGATGGAGGAGGGACCTCTTACAGGTTCTTACGCCCGTGATATCAGAGTGTTTGTTTACGATGGAAAGATGCACCCTGTGGACTCAAATGAAATATCTTTCAAACTGGCCGGCAGAAATGCATTTAAAGAGGCTTTCAAGAAGGCTGGTCCAAAGATTATGGAGCCTATATACAATATTGAAGTTTTGGTACCAAGCGACTGTATGGGAGATGTAATGAGCGATCTTCAAAACCGCAGGGCGATGATTGAGGGGATGAGCAGCGAAAAAGGTTTTGAAGTGTTAAAGGCAAGAGTTCCTCTCGCAGAGCTTCATAAATACTCTACCACTCTTAGCTCTCTTACTTCCGGAAGGGCAACATTTACCATGACCTATGCAGAGTTCCAGCAGGTTCCTGCAGAGGTTCAGGATAAGCTGCTTAAAGAATACGAGGCTAACGAAAAGGATGAGTAACAATTTAATGATCCGGGCAGAAAATATCAAAAAATCATTCGGCTCCCTTCTTGTCTTAAAAGGGATTGATTTTGAGGCAAAAGCAACCGAAGTTTTAAGTATCGTTGGAGCAAGCGGGGCAGGTAAGTCCAGTTTGCTCCAAATACTTGGTACCCTTTCCTATCCAGACTCAGGGAAGGTATTCATAGACGGAGTCGATGTGTTTTCTCTTAGTTCCAACGCTTTGTCGGACTTCAGAAACAAAAGAATAGGATTTGTATTTCAGTTTCACCATCTTTTGCCGGAATTTACTGCACTGGAGAATGTTGCCATTCCTGCGTTAATAGCAAGGAAGAGTATGGGGGCCGCAAAAGAGAGCGCGAGGGAACTTTTAACCTTTTTAGGAATCGGAGAGAGGTTGGACCATAAACCGAGTGAACTCAGCGGGGGAGAGCAGCAGAGGGTAGCAATTGCCCGTGCTCTTATTAACAGACCGTCGGTTATCTTTGCAGATGAGCCTTCGGGAAACCTGGACACAAATACAAAGAGGGAGATTCACAAGCTTTTCTTCGATCTCAGAGACAAATATCAACAGACGGTGGTAATTGTTACCCACGACAGAGATCTGGCAACAATGAGTGACAGGACACTGGAGATGAGAGATGGAGAATTTCTGCTTTAAAGAATTCAAGGTGAGGCAGAGCCATTCTGCAATGAAGGTAAACACAGACGGAGTGTTACTTGGAGCGTGGCTTTCACTTCCGTGTTTATCTCCTGGTTCACTTTCCGTTGAAAAGTATAAGGTTTTGGATATCGGAACGGGAACCGGTGTTATCTCGCTGATAATTGCCCAGAGATTGTCAAAATTAAAATCTGCTTACATTTTTTGCATAGATGCCATAGATATAGACAAATCATCGGTTGAGGAGGCAAACTATAATTTCTCGAATTCTCCATGGGCTGATTATCTGATTGCTAGAGAGATATCACTTCAAAACCTTTTGACTGAGCAAAACCCAACCAGTAATTCGGAAGTGAAAAAATATAACCGGATTGTATCAAATCCACCTTACTTCATCGATTCTCTCAAAACCCCGTGCAAAAGACGCACCTCCGCCAGACACAACGATGATCTGCCGTATGAGGTAATTATTGACGCGGCGGTAACAATGCTGGAAGATGGAGGTGCGCTTGCTATAGTCCTGCCCAGAGAAGAGGGCGAAAAATTTATAGCACAGACAACCGGAACACCCTTGCACCTGGCAAGGCGGTGTAAAGTAAAGACACTGGCCGGAAAGAGAGAGAAGAGATACCTTATGGAGTTTATGAAAGCACGGCAATACAGAAACGAAACAACTAAGACAAACCTTGCAAAAATAAGTATTGCAGAGGAAGTATTGGTGATACAGGAAACAGGTGGGCTGAAATATACAGAACAGTACAAAAATCTTACTAAGGAGTTATACTTGAACTTCTGACTGCGGCACAGAATTGCGGATTATCGTCCGCCTC
>JBAYMP010000002.1:0-88419 GCA_041663505.1 Bacteroidales bacterium
AACTATGAAGTGTTTGTCATCCGGTTCAACGGAGAGAATAGCGTAAGCCTCTCTGGATATGGCGTTTCTCTTATTACCACCCTCTATCCGGCATACTGGTACGTTATAATTTTCAATTATCAGATAGAGGACTCTGGCCAGTAACTGATTGGCATTGGCGCGATTCTTTTCGATATCGTCGCCGCTATGGCCGCCAGTTGCGCCGTAAAACCCAATTTTTAAAGATTCTCTGTTCAGAGGAACCCTCTCCTTTTTATATCTGAATTTTGCAGTCGTATCAATTCCTCCGGCACAACCGATAAATAGTTCTCCCTCATCTTCAGAATCCAGATTAATCAATATATTGCCAGAGATAAAACCCGGTTCCAGAGATTTTGCTCCTGTAAGCCCGGTCTCTTCGTCTATTGTGAAAAGTGCTTCGATGGGACCGTGAACGATATTATTATTGTCCAGTATTGCCAGTTGAGCAGCCATGCCAATACCGCAGTCTGCTCCCAGAGTAGTCTCTTTTGCAATCAGCCATCCATCTTCTTCTGTAACCTTTATAGGGTCCTTTTCAAAATTGTGGCTGCTGCCGCTGTTTTTCTCACAAACCATATCTGAGTGGCTTTGAAGAACAACGGTAGGCGCTCCCTCCATTCCAGATGAAGCTGGCTTGCAAATCAAGACATTGCCGGCTTTGTCTGTTTTACACAAAAGTGAGCGTTCCTTTGCAAATTGCTGCAAATAGGCAATAATTTTTTCCTCATGGCCTGATTCTCTTGGAATTTTGGTTATTTCGGAAAAAATGGAAAAAACCTTGTTAGACTCCATATTTAATTGGACTTTAATTGTTTCTCTATGTCCACGACAAATTTACGGAAAGATCTGTCTGTATCAATAAGATCACAAACAGTATTGTATGCGTGCAGAACTGTTGCGTGATCCCTCCCTCCGGTTTGAGATCCTATGGAAGCTAACGAACTGTTTGTCAGATTTCTGCTCAAAAACATAGCAATCTGCCTTGCTTGGACCAACTCTCTTTTACGAGAGCTTGAGAGAAATTGTTCGGGGTTGATTTTAAAATATTCACAAACTGTCTTTTGGATTTTGCCGACAGAAATTTCACTTCTACTTTTGCTGACGAGCTTTTCTGTGAGATTTTCTGCCAGCTCCAGTGTGATTTTTTTATTGTTCAAAGTTGACTGTGCAAGCAGTGATATAAGTGTACCCTCGATTTCGCGAATATTGGTATTAACCCTTGAGGCTATAAAGGATACGACATCATCAGGAAGAGAAATGCCGTCGTTGTAACTCTTTGCTTTAAGTATTGCCACTCTTGTCTGATAGTCCGGCGGTAGCAACTCAGCAGAGAGTCCCCATTTAAATCTCGAAAGTAATCTCTGTTCAAGATCCATGAGATCTACAGGCGCTTTATCTGAAGTGAGGATCAATTGTTTGCCAAGGTTATGCAAGTGACTGAAGATGTGGAAAAACGCATTTTGAGTACCTGCCTTTCCTGCAAACTCGTGGACATCGTCTATAATTAACACATCTATCATCTGATAGAAGTGAAGGAAGTCCGTAAGCTTGTTTTTAACATTCACGGCATCCATATACTGCGTTTGAAAACGGTTTGCACTTACATATAGTACTATTTTGTCCGGAAATTGCTGCTTTATTGAGATACCAATGGCCTGGGCCAGATGAGTTTTTCCAAGTCCTGAACCTCCATACAGGAAGAGAGGGTTAAAAGCGCTCTTGCCAGGATTGGCAGAGATGGTTAATCCTGCAGAACGGGCAAGCCTGTTGCACTCTCCCTCAATGAAATTGTCGAAACTGTAGTTTGGATTTAGCTGTGGATCTATATGCAGTTGCTGCAGCCCGGGAATCACAAAAGGATTTGCAATATGACCCGCTTGATTTGGAAATGGCACTGATCTGTTTTTAATTTCAACTGAAGATTGTTGAGGAATTGGGACAGCAGCTTCATTTGAAACAACCTTAACGTTGTACTCCAACTTTGCCTCCTTGCCCAATTCACGCTTAAGGGCCTTGCTTATGAGGTCTATGTAATGTTCCTCTAAAAATTCTCTGAAAAAATGTGATGGGACAGCAATAGTCAAAACATTTCCGATAAGCTTAACCGCTTTTATCGGTTCAAACCATGTTCTGAAACTCTGAGGATGGATATTATCGCGAACTATTTGCAGACAATTATTCCACACAAGTGTATGTTGCGCTTCAGCCATGTTTAGGATTTAAGTTTTAGATTGCTCAACAAAATTGGGGATAAATTATTTAAAAAAAAACAAATTTTCACTTGTAAAATTCAATATTTTTTCAAATGACTGTATTTCAACACAAAAATTTTTAAAGAAAAAAATATATTCAAAATCAGGTGAATAAAGTATATTTTTTTTAAAATACAGAAATTTTTATGTATTTTTTAGGGTTGCTGTTTATATTGTTTATCAAAACATCCAAATCCTTAATCAGGCTATCAACAGAGTTGTGCAGGGAGTCCGTTTTTATCAATTTCCCGATAGTTCCATCCGGGCTATTCAGATCTACTAATAGTATTTTTAAGGACTCGATAGTCCCGGCAAGATCTGCTTGCTTCAAAGAATCGGTTATTGCAGAGAAGTTTTGCAGTCCGTTGTCGAGATGAACAACACTGCTGTTCAAAATAGTTGAAATTTTATCCAGATTGTCGAGTAGAGAGGATATTTCAGGGCCGTTGCTCTCCAGGTTCTGGGCAATAGAACGAACGCTTTTAAGAGTTTTATTCAGGTTTTCAAGGGATTCTGCCAGGTTATCTTTGGCATTTTTATCCAAAACATCATTAACATTATCGAAGGTCTTGTTCATATTCCCAATAAGGGCAGTGGCCGAATCTTTTAATGGAAGCAGTTCCTTGCTAAGCATTTCTAAAAGCGCCGGTTCTATGGATGTGAGAAGAGTATCCTCCTCTTTGAGATATCTGACCCCTTTTACCATCTTTATCCTTACTGCCTTACCGCCGAGGATGTCGGAGCTGTATATTTGAGCAACACAGCTGTCCGAAATTTTATATTTAGAATCAACCTTTATGGATACTAAAAAATTATCACTCTCTTCCATATAATCTATTGACTCAATTTTGCCCACCTTCAAACCCTTGATAAATACAGGCCCGGTAGGGGTGAGGCCCTCTACGTTCTCATATACTGCGTAATAAATATTACTTCGTCCAAACAGATCCTCTCCTCTGAGATAGTTAATTACTACATATAATAAAGCTAATGTAACTACTGCAAAAAACCCGATCTTCTGCTCTCGTGTAAGTTTAATCTTCATAGAATTGTTTTGTTATTTTATAATGGAACAATAGTCTCTTTTTCTACCTTAATAATAAAAGCCCCGGGGAATTTCAATTTCACTTTGTCAAGTTCACCTTTTGCCTTCTCTAAACTTTCATAGTTACCGACATTATACTTATAGTACTTACCCACTGTAATGTAGCGAGCATTTTTCTCTCCCTTAAGGTCCGGCGCATTTTTGGGTAAAATTCTGGTTACTGCCAGAATCTGGATACTGAAGTGCATAGAATCTTCATCTTTAATATCCATTGCATAAACGGGACTCTCAATTTTGCTGCCATCTTCGTACTGTACTTTAAACTCTTCAAACGCTTTAAATATACTGTTTGCAAATTGGGAATGGCTTTCTTTGGATGCAAGTATCTGATAATCCAATGAATTGGAGATAAATCCCAACTCAATCAAAACAGCAGGCATGGTTGTTTTCCATAATACAAGCAATCCCCCCTGTTTGATTCCTCTGTTAATTTTTACAGGACCTTTGGAAAATTGATCCTGAATAAGAGATGCCATTATTAAACTCTGCTCGAGATGGGCATTTTGTAACAAACTGAAAATTATGTAAGACTCCGGATTGTTGGGATCAAAGCCTTCGTATTTTGATTCGTGATCTCCCTCAAGAGTAATTACACTGTTTTCCAGCATAGTGACCTCCAGATTAGAACTACTTTTATCCATACCCATGACAAATGTTTCCGAACCGGAAGCAGATCTCGCTTTTGCAGAATTAACGTGAACCGAGATGAAAAGGTTTGCCTGATTTTTATTGGCAATTTCTGTCCTTCTAATCAGTGGAATAAATACATCCGTTGTTCTGGTGTATATTACCTCTATATCAGGGTATTTTTCTTTTATCAATGCACCAAGTCTAAGTGCCACCGATAGTGTAATATCTTTCTCAAAAACTCTTTTGTTAATACTTACAGCTCCTGGATCGTGGCCACCGTGGCCGGCGTCAATGACCACCTTTCTTACCTTGACGGAGGAGACATCCTGTGCCGGGATACCGGTGATGAATATTAGACAAATAATTGTTAAAAGTATTCTATATGGCATTTTTGTTGCTAAATATATTTAGCTTTGTAAGCTACAAAAGTAGTAATAATTTATTTAAACTTTTACCCATTTTGGTCTCTCGTAGAAACATCATTAAGTTATTCTGTATTGCCATTATCTCTGTTTCTACCGGGCAGATTTACTCAAAACCCATTGTTCAGGATTTAAAGAGAACAGGCGCTTCTCAGAAAATTCAGGCCGATTCTTTACATAAAGGATCAATAACGATGCCTGCATTTTCCGGTGCAAAAGACTCAATCATAGAAGACTTCTCCAATGGAAAGAAAATAATTTATTATTATGGCGATGTGACGGTTACGTATGGTAACCTTGAATTAAAGTCGGCATATATGGAATACAACCTTGATACCAAGACGGTGTATGCAGCAGGGGTAAAGGATACTGCCGGTATACTACAGGGGAAACCCGTAATGAAAGAGGGAGCCTCTGAGTACACAATGGAGACTGTATACTATAACTTCGATAGCAAGAAGGCCAAAATCACAAATATGATCACTCAGGAGTCAGAGGGGTTCCTTCATGGTAATACGCTTAAAAAGATGCCGGATAACTCAATAAATATATCTAAAGGAAAGTACACAACCTGCGATCTGAAGCATCCGCACTTCTATCTTCAGCTATCGAAGGCTAAGGTGGTGAATAAACCTACCAAGACTACAGTGTTCGGACCTGCTTATCTCGTGATTGAAGATGTACCGACACCTTTTGCTCTTCCTTTCGGTTTTGTTCCAAATCAGACAAAGAAGGCAAGCGGACTTCTTATTCCAACTTTTAATGAAGAGGCCGCCAGAGGGTTCGGACTGCAGGGGCTTGGGTATTATTTTGTTTTTGGAGATCACTTTGACGCATCGATAACTGCAGATATATATTCATTAGGCTCCTGGAATTTAGTTGGAGAATCAAGATACAAAAAAAGGTATAAATACGATGGAAGTTTGGGCTTTAACTATTCGAAAAATCAAGTTGGAGAAAAAGGAGACGCCGATTTCTACAGTTCCGAAGACTTTTCCGTAAGATGGAGTCACTCTCAGGATTCAAAGTCAAAGCCCGGAACATCATTCAGGGCCTCTGTCAACTTTTCCACACCTTTGAATAACCGGTTCAACTCGTATGGAATACAGCAAAGTTTACAGAATCAGATCTCTTCTTCGATCTCTTATTCAAAAATTTTTACCGGCACTCCGTTCACTTTATCTGCAAACATTCTGCACAGCCAAAACTCTCTGGACAGCTCCTATGCCTTTACTTTCCCGAACCTGACATTAACAATGAACCGCATTTTCCCCTTTAAGAGAAAGGGTTCTGTGGGGAAACAGAGATTCTACGAGGAACTTAATTTTACCTACAATACAACTTTGGATAATAAGATCAACTTTAAGTCTAAAGAGTTCGGAGGCCCCGATTTTATGTCCAAATTCAAAAGTGGAATGCAACACAGTTTCAGTATAGGTCTCCCTACATTTAGTCTCTTAAAGTATATTACTATCGCTCCCGGTGTTAGCTACGGGATGAACTGGTACTTTCAGACAAACGACAAATTTTACAATCAAGAGACTAATAAGGTAGAGACAAATTCTACCGATATCTTCAGCCATTTCGGAATAACACAGGATTTCTCTGCATCTCTCTCGGCGAATACGGCATTATACGGCCAGTTCAACTTTAATAAGTATAGTAAAATACAGGCTATAAGACATATGATCACTCCCTCGCTGAGTTTTAGTTACAGACCGGAACTGGGTACACCTGCAAATGGATACAGAACACTTTCGTATGTGGATGTAAATGGAATTCAACATATGGAGGAGTACAACAAGTATGAAGGACTCATTTACGGATACCCGGGCAAGGGAAAAACTGCCAGCATGGGTTTCTCTATAGGTAACAACCTTGAGGCTAAAATAAAAAACGATAAGGACACTACCAATGGGGGAATTTCTAAGATAAAACTCATAGATAACCTCGCAATAGGTGGATCTTACAACTTTATGGCAGACTCGATCAAGTTGTCAAACATATCCGTCAATATGAGCACAATAATTTTCGGTACCCTGGGGTTGAGTGCCAATGCAATTCTTGATCCTTATGCTATTGACAAACAGGGAAGGAAAATAAACCAATTCAACATAGTTAAAGAGGGTGGCTTTAAACTTGCCAGACTAATGAACGCCAGCCTCTCCCTCTCTTACCAGTTTTCCGGCAAGGGAGAAAGGAGGGGTGGAACCTCAGAGGCAAATAACAAGAAACCGAACGGTATGGATACTCAGGAGGATGAGAGATCTATTTACAACAGAGTCTATTACCATCCTGTTACAGGAGAATATATTCCGGGAGGATGGATCTATTATCTGGACCCATCAATGCCCTGGTCGGTAAACCTCAATTACAACTACTCTTACAGCAAATCTTACCAATATACAAATGAACAGCTTACTACTCTGAACAACCATTCACAAACACTGGGAATTTCTGCTCAGGTACGCTTTAGCAGAGATCTTAATGTCAATCTGAATACAGGTGTGGATGTAATGAAGATGAAATTGACAACAACTCAGCTCGGTGCAACTTATGACCTTCACTGCTTTCAGATTTCCTTTTCATGGGTTCCAAGTGGCATGTGGGAAAGCTGGAGCTTCAGAATAAATGCCACGGCGTCTGCTTTGGCCGATCTGTTGCAGTATAAGAAGCATGCAAGTTATTGGGATAAAAATTATTAAACTGAATAAGATATATATTATTATGAACAAAAAAGTGTTTTCAGCTTCAAAAGCTCCTAAAGCAATCGGGCCATACAGTCAAGCTGTAGAATCCAATGGCCTGATATTTGTTTCCGGCCAACTTCCAGTTGATGTTCAAACCGGCGAATTTGTACCCGGAGGTGTAAAAGAACAATGTATCCAGGTTTTTAAAAATATCGGCTATATTCTTCATGAGGCTGGATGCGGGTTTGAAAATGTGGTTAAATCGACTGTGTATCTAACAGATATGAAAGACTTTACAGTTATGAACGAAACGTATTCTACCTTTTATAAAGAACCATTTCCTGCAAGAGTAGCGTTTGCTGTCGCAGCACTTCCAAAAGGTGCACTTGTGGAGATAGATGTAATAGCAACAAGATAATTAAAAGTGGAGAATTCTCCACTTTTTTTTGTTTTTGTTGAGATTATCACTAAATTTGTGCACAATTTAGATTTTCTTTTCAGATAAATCAATACCCCCAAACAGTTTAAATGTACGACATAAAAGAATTGAGCAAGATGAGTCAGGATGACTTAATTGCTATTGCGCAGAAGCTGAACATCGGCAAAGCGAAAAGTTTCTCCAAAGAGGAATTAGTCTACGAGATATTAGATGAGCAGGCTAAACAGGGAAGTATTTCCAATGAACCTCTTCAAAAGAGACTTCTTGTTCAGAAGCGACAAAAACAAAGGATAAAATTGGCTAAAACTCCAGATAGTGAGATCATTAAAAATGAACCTGCACCTAAGGTAGAAGAGGCAATCACTCCAGGAATACAAAAAAATGATCCGTCAAAACAGGAGATCAAGGAGAAAAGAGGCCCAAAAGTCAAAGTTCCAAGAGTGGATGATAAAAAAAAGATAGAGGTTAAAGAGGCTGAAGTTGCTGCAATTGTAGCTGTTACAGAAGAGACAAAAGTTGTTAAGACAGAGGACGGTAACAGACAAAATCAAAACAGGAACCAAAACAAGATTCAGAGTCATAATCTAAGTCCAAATCCCAACCCAAATCCCAACCCAAATCCCAACAGAGAACATAAAAAACCATCTTTTAACAAAGAAAACAGACAGCCTGTCAATCAGAATGTTGCTGTTAAAGAAGATGTATTAAACGAAGATGAGGCTAAGGAAAAGAAAATTAAAGAACCGGTTGTAAAAAATAAAATTGAATTTGAAGGAATAGTAGAGGCTACCGGGGTATTGGAAATTATGCCTGACGGATACGGTTTCCTTCGCTCTTCGGACTACAATTATCTAAACTCTCCGGATGATATCTATCTCTCACAATCACAAATAAAACTTTATGGCCTAAAAACCGGTGATACACTGGTTGGTGAGATACGTCCCCCAAGAGAGGGCGATAAGTATTTCCCTTTGGTAAAAGTTAATCAAATCAATGGCAGGTCTCCGGAATTTATAAGAGACAGGGTTCCTTTTGACTATTTAACTCCCCTCTTTCCGGAAGAGAAGTTCAATATAACTTCAAATGGACATAATAATTTATCCACCAGAGTTGTAGATCTTTTTGCACCTATCGGTAAGGGCCAAAGAGGTCTGATTGTAGCTCAGCCTAAAACAGGTAAGACCGTATTGCTTAAGGATATTGCAAATGCAATTGCAGACAACCATCCTGAGGTCTATATGATTGTTTTGCTAATTGATGAGCGGCCGGAAGAGGTTACCGACATGGCTCGCAGTGTAAGAGCAGAGGTTATCGCTTCAACTTTCGATGAACCGGCAGAGAGACACGTAAAGGTTGCCAATATTGTTCTTGAGAAGGCAAAAAGATTGGTGGAATGTGGTCATGATGTGGTTATTTTATTGGATTCCATCACTCGTCTGGCAAGAGCTTACAATACAGTTCAGCCTGCCTCGGGCAAGGTTCTCAGTGGTGGGGTGGACGCAAATGCTCTTCACAAGCCTAAACGCTTTTTTGGTGCAGCCAGAAATATTGAGAACGGAGGTTCTCTTACTATTTTGGCAACAGCGTTAATTGATACCGGATCAAAGATGGATGAAGTTATCTTCGAAGAATTTAAAGGTACAGGAAACATGGAACTCCAATTAGACAGGAAATTGTCTAACAAGAGAGTATTCCCGGCTGTGGATGTTACACTCAGCAGCACTCGCAGGGATGATCTGTTGTTCGATAAGGAGACACTCAGCAGAATCTGGATTTTAAGGAATTATCTGGCAGACATGAACTCTGTGGAGGCGATGGAATTTATGAAAACCAGACTTCAGAGAACAGAGAACAATCAGGAATTCCTGATATCGATGAACGGAGAGTAGTTTATAGTCCAACAAAGTGGAGAGCCAATCCCAGAACCAATCCCACAATCATATTTATAAGTTTAGCCTTAAAGAAACTACCCTTGCTTTCGGCGAGTAAAGGGAGAGTTGTATGCCCGTCCTGGACGAATGAGCTGGCAAAAAGGACACTGAATGGCACCAATCCACCTGCAAAGAGGGTAATGAATATCATATGAGGGCCGGATTCCGGTATGAGGCCAACGGCTACTGCCAGTAATATCATAATTACAACATTATCCCTAATCCAGTTTTCAATATCCATAAACTGCAGGCCGAACTGTATAATGATTAATGCTCCTAATGTCCACAGAAAGATAGATTTAAGATGCTTTTTAACTACATGGTTCCAAAGGTGACCCTTAATAAAGTGTTCGTTTGCTTTTGCAGTCAGATATAATGTTATAACGCTAACCCCTGCGAAAAGAAGATTAATCCATCTCTCGCTGAATATGTTAAATTCCCCTGTCTCCAGATGGTCGTGTTCCAGAAGACCGAATACAACAGCTACAATAAATACAGCTATACCAACCATTATCAGAAGCCGCTCCTTGCTTATGTGTTTAAGATTTTCCTTTATGCTTGAACTAAATACGGGAGGAGAAACGGTTTTATCGCAACATTCATCGTGAATTGCATAATGTTCAGGTTCAAACGGCCTGGGCGTCTTCTTGAAAATCTTGTCAACTGCAATGCCAACGATAATCCCTGTAACCATAAGTGATGCAAAGAGAATAACGGCAGTTTCCGGGATCATAGCCATCATAATGAATGCTTCGTCACCCGATGAAGAGATCATCATTGCCACAAGCGCACCAAAACTTAATAAGTCGTGTGTGAATAACGAAACGACAGCAAAACCTCCGACACACCCCGGAATCATACCTAATAGCGTGGCCAGGATAACCTGTTTAACCGGGGAACTTTGGAGCTTTTTAAATGACGAACCGTGCGAATGTATATTGATATACTCAATCAACAGCATCATTATTACTACTAAACCTGTAATAAGAATACTGTTCTTTAATGCTTCCAGTATTAAATTCATTTGTTGTTATACAATTTTAAAAGTTCGGATGCGGCAGTAAAAGATCCTATTTGACCATTTAAAACCATCTCTTCATATTCAATTAACTTCTCTTGAATACCAGGATCCTCAAAGAATCGGTTTTTTAACGCTTCATTTATAGTTTCATACATCCAGAACCTGGATTGCTCTCTCCTTTTGTGAAGATAGTATCCGTTAGATTTCGTTAACTTAAAGTATTCCAGAATCTTATTTAATATCTCCTCTAAACCATACTTAGTGACTGCAGAGGAGGTCATTGCGGTTGGTACCCATCCTGAGTCGGTTGGTGGAAAAAGATGCAAAGCATTCGAATACAAAGCTTTTGCAAGATTTGCCTTATCTATATTCGTGCCGTCCGCTTTTGTTATGGCTATAAGGTCCGACATCTCCATGATGCCCCTCTTTATTCCCTGCAGCTCATCGCCTGCTCCTGAAAGCATCAGCAGCAAGAAAAAGTCACTCATTGAGTGAACAGTTGTCTCTGATTGACCAACTCCCACGGTTTCGATGAAAATTACATCAAATCCAGCGGCTTCACAAAGAACTATACTCTCCCTCGTCTTACGTGCAACCCCACCAAGTGAACCACTGGTTGGGCTAGGCCTTATAAATACGTTGGGATCGGAACAGAGTGTCTCCATTCTGGTTTTATCTCCCAGTATGCTTCCCTTGCTTTTTTCGCTGCTGGGGTCAATTGCAAGAACCGCCAGTTTATGTCCTTTGCCGGTTATCAGCCCTCCGAATGCCTCAATAAAAGTACTTTTGCCTACTCCTGGAACTCCTGTAATACCAATACGCATAGACTTGACTGCATAAGATTGGCAAGCCTCAATTACTTTTTGGGCAACAATTCTATGGTCATGTCTTGAACTCTCAATCAATGTTATAGCCTGACTGAGTATTGTCGTGTTACTGGCAAGAATCCCCTCAATATAATCATTTACAGTTAATGATTTAACCTTGTTCTTTTTATAAAAATTGGATATGTATGGATTTGTTACAGGTGGTTGCTCAACACCTTCATTTACAATTAATGCACTACCTTGACTTGAGTCCTCCATTTTGAATATTTTATTTGGTTATCTCCCCTGTAACAAGAAGGTTAAAAATAGGTCTGGACGGAGAGTTTGTAATAATGGTCAGAATATATATCTTTTCACCGAATTTTCCACCGGTGTTTATCGATACGGCTATTTTCCCTGAAGAACCGGGAGCAATTTTACTTGGATTGTCTGCATTCATCCCTTTCTCGCTTACATCGATTTTATGTATAACAAGGTCTTTCCTTCCAATGTTTTTAATTTCGAAGGTTGTCTCTATCTTGTTTCCGGATGATATTGTGCCAAAATTGAATGAACTTTTTGAAGCCATGGGAAGCGGGGAATTATTTATCTCCTCCTTGCTAAAATTGCTGAAATCCTCAATTATTATTGCCCGAAAAAGCAGTTTTTTTGAAACCGTTTTGCCATTTATCACAGGAGTGGCCTGGTAGGAGGTAAGACCCCAGTTTGCATCTGCTTTAGTGTCGATATTTATTGACAGAACAGCTTTACTGCCTGGCTGAATTGTTGACGGATTGACACTAAGTGAAAGCCCTTTGGTTAAATTGACAAATGTAACCTTAATAGGTGTTCCGGAAGTATTGGCAACATCTATTGTCTCGCGGTCAACAGACCCTTTCATAACCTGACCTAAATCGACAGGAGATTTTCTCAACCCCAATTGCCCGAACAGAACTGGAAACAGCTGTCTTATATTTTTCTTTTTTTCATGGACGACACCCTTAATCCTTAATATTACAGGCTTAGAGGATCCGGTAACATAAACAGTGAGAGACTTGTCAAAAGGGTAAGGACCCTGATCATTTAAAAATGTTACACCTACCTTGCCGGAACCGCCGGGTTTTACAGGGCTTCTGGTCCATTCGGGAGTAGTACAACCACAGGAAGAGATTACGGTTTGAATAACAACCGGCTGCTGAGTTATATTTTTGAATGTAAAGGTGTAGCTTTGTTTTCCCGAGCTCAGCATAATATCTCCAAAATCGTGTACCTGCTTATTAAATTCGATACTGGAGTTTCTATTGTCTTGACCAGATAATGACATGGAAAAAAAGACTGCAACTATGTATAAGATTATTTTTTTACTTAACATCGCACTCATATGACAAGTTTTTATAAAAGGTTTGCAACTGCAAAGATACAATTTGTATTTGTTCTATTCCAACCAATTTTATACCTTTGCAGGCATTAAACCAATTTAAAAATCTAAGATAATGGCTTACAAAATTTCTGAAGATTGCACCGCTTGCGGAACTTGCATCGATGAGTGCCCTGTTGAGGCTATCTCTCCAGGGGATATTTACAAAATTGATCCGAATATATGTTCTGATTGCGGAACATGCGCAGATGTATGTCCTGTAGGAGCAATCAGCCAAGAGTAATTTTATTTAGAAAAAAGGGGCTGTCCATCCGGACAGCCCCTTTTTTAAATATACATCCTTTTTACCTTGTTAAAACCTAATTTTTCCTAACTTTGAAACTCACTTTTTAGAGAAAGAAAAATGTTAAATATTAAATTACTAAGAGAGCAACCTGAGTTTGTTATAGAGAGGTTGGCTGTAAAGAACTTTGATGCTTCTGAGATTATTGGCAGAGTCAACGATTTGGATCTAAAGAGAAGAATAAGTCAAACAGAAATGGATTCCCTTTTGGCCGAACAAAACAGCTTGGCAAGGGAGATTGGGGCATTTATGAAGGATGGAAAGAGAACTGAGGCAGAAGCTGCAAAGCAGAGAGTATCAGAGTTAAAGGAGAGGTCAAAAGTATTGGAGATTCAGATGCAGAATAGTATCACCGAACTTAACGAGCTTATGGTGCAGCTTCCGAATATTCCTCATATTTCAGTACCTTGCGGTAAGGTTGCCGAAGATAATGTAGTTGTAAGAGAGGGAGGAATAATCCCAAAACTGGAAAATTCGCTTCCTCACTGGGAACTTGCTAAAAACTTTGATATTATTGATTTTGATCTGGGTGTAAAACTGACAGGTGCAGGATTTCCGGTATACAAAGGCAAGGGGGCGAAAATTCAAAGAGCACTAATCTCATATTTTCTGGATAAAAACACAAAAGCCGGATACTCAGAGGTACAGCCTCCACTTATGGTAAACGAAGCTTCAGGGTACGGAACCGGTCAACTTCCGGACAAAGGTGAACAAATGTACTTCGTTGGATTGGATAACTTCTATCTGATACCAACTGCAGAGGTGCCTGTTACCAATATTTTCAGAGACGTAATACTCTCTGCAGAAGATCTTCCGGTAAAGGTCACAGCCTACACACCTTGTTTCAGAAGAGAGGCGGGTTCTTACGGAAAAGATGTAAGAGGATTAAACAGACTTCACCAGTTCGATAAGGTAGAGATAGTTCAGATTTCTCATCCGGATAAATCTTACGATGCTTTGGAGGAGATGGTAAAACATGTGGAAGGAATAGTTCAGTCACTGGAACTACCATATAGAATTTTGAGGTTGTGTGGTGGAGATATGAGTTTCACATCTGCTCTTACTTACGACTTTGAGGTTTATTCTGCGGCACAGGGAAGGTGGCTTGAGGTCAGCTCTGTTTCCAACTTCGAGTCTTTTCAGTCCAACAGGTTGAAGTTGAGATATAAAGACGAAAGTGGTAAACCACAACTGGCCCATACTCTCAATGGGAGCTCTTTGGCCCTTCCAAGAATTCTTGCGGCCCTGCTTGAAAACAATCAGAACAGCAGGGGAATCAGAATTCCTGAGGTGCTGAGAGAGTATACCGGTTTTTCATATATTGATTAGTTGTTGCAGCCTCTGTAATGGATTCTAAAAGAATAATTTTAGGTATCGACCCCGGAACACAGATCTTGGGTTATGGAGTGATCGAAACAGTCGGTAAGGATGCCAGGTATCTCGCTATGGGTGTTTTGGATATGAGAAAACTTTCAAATCACTACATTAAACTCAGACATATCTTTGACGAGGTTACCAGGCTAATTGAGATTTATAGCCCGGATGATCTGGCAGTAGAGGCACCTTTTTACGGTAAGAATGTTCAATCGATGCTTAAATTGGGAAGGGCACAGGGTTCTGCTATAGCAGCTGCTCTCAATAAGGATATTCCAATATTTGAATACGCTCCCAAAAGGGTAAAGCTTGCAATAACCGGAAAAGGAGGAGCTTCAAAAGAACAAGTAGCAACCTTACTAACCAAAATACTTAAGGTTGAGGAACATTCCAATTTTTTAGATGCTACAGACGGTTTGGCTGTAGCTTATTGTCATTATTTGCAATTATCTAATCTTCAGACAGATAAAATCGGTTCATATAGTTGGGAGTCTTACATTAAAACAAATCCGGGAAGAGTAAAATAATTTTTTTATTGCCAGATGTAACTTTTGATACTTTTCGTAGTCAAAATTGTGTTTTAGAAATTAATAAATATGAGACATATAAAACTGGCATTACTTACTTTTGGTTCGATCATTATCTCCACAATTTTTCTATCTGCCCAGGCAGATAAAGATTACAAATTGAAAATTACTCTTGTGGATAGCCTCACTAAGAACCCGGTAGAATTTGCTACAATATCCCTCACTCCTGAGGTAGGAACCCAGGCTTTAAAATATTCACTTTCAGATGCTGCCGGAAAAGCCGCCTTGTCCGAAATTAAAAGAGGGGCCTATCTTTTCAAAGTGGAATTTATCGGATATAAAACATATTCCAAAAATATCGTATTTGCAGACGAGAAAGTTATTGACCTTGGTACAGTGTACCTGAATGAAAAGCTTAATGTTCTTGAAACTGTAGTAGTTACGGCTCAGGGAAATCCAATAACCGTAAAAAAAGATACAATTGAGTACAACGCTTCGTCGTTTAAAACCACCGACAGCGATATGCTTGAGCAGTTACTAAAGAAACTGCCCGGAATTGAGATTGACAGCGATGGAAAGATTACAGCCAATGGCAAGGAGATCAAAAAAATCATGATTGATGGCAAGACCTTCTTTTTTGACGACCCTCAACTTGCAACTAAAAATTTGCCGGCAAAAATCATTGATAAGGTTAAAGTGTTGGAAAAAAAATCTGAACAGGCGCAGTTTACAGGAATAGACGATGGAAATGAGGAGACAGTTATTGATCTTAGCATAAGACCAGGTATGATGAACGGCTGGTTCGGGAACCTTACAGCAGGCTATGGAACTGATGATAAATACCAGGGAGCAACGATGGTAGGCAACTTTACCTCAAAAAACCAGATAAGCTTCATAGGCAATGCAAACAACACTAATAACAGAGGCTTCATGGACGTTGCAGGAAGTGCAATGAGAAGTATGAGGAGTTCTATGGGCGGCGGTGGTGGCGGCGTAAGAATTGGCGGCCAGATAATGAACTTTGGAGGAAGCGGATTGACAGATTCCTGGATGGCAGGTGTAACCGGTAATACAGAATCTGCCAATAAAAAGCTGAAAATCGGAGGCAGTTACCTGTACAACGGAAGTAAAACCGTTTCTGACGAGAATAGCTTTAAACAGAATTTTTTGGTTGATAGCACTTTCAACTATACGCAACATTCAACTTCCGATGACAAGACAGAGGGACATTCAGCCAACCTCAATCTGGAGTACCAGATCTCCGACAAGACATCTATACTGTTCAGGCCTAATGTCAACATTGGATATGGCTCGTTTTATGATACTAAGGTTTTCTCAACTGAAGGTACGTCCGGAACTAAGATAAATAATGGTAACAGCATCTCTTCTGGTGACAATCAGTCTCAAAGTTTAAACGGCGATCTGCTCTTCAGACAAAAGCTCAACAAGGTGGGAAGAACCTTCTCCTTAAACGTTTCGTACTCCTACTCCAACAGTGATCTGGACGCGATCAACTATTCCGAGACAAATGTTTTCAATGGAAATAATACCACGACCAGCCTGGTAGACCAGCAGTATGATCTTAACAACAGATCTTATTCACTGGGAGCAAGGGCATCCTATACTGAACCATTAGGAAATAACTTCTTCATAGAGACCGCCTATTCATACAGGTACAACCAAAGTAATTCAGACAAGAATTCCTACAATAAGGATATTTTGACTGGCAGGTACACAGATAAGGACAGTGCTTATTCAAACAGTTTCAAAAACACATTCATCAATCAACAAGGTGAGATCAACCTTAGAAAAACCGGAGAGAAATTCAACTATGTTTTTGGAGTCAATGTACAGCCATCTTATACTAAAAGTACAGGAAACGAAAAAGATCTTTCCAGAAGCGTAGTCAACTTTGCGCCATCTGCAATGCTGGAATATAATCCTTCTGATACCAGATTTCTTAGAGTAAGATACAGAGGAAATGTTACCCAGCCTACAATAAATCAGTTGCAACCAGTAGCTGATAACTCCAATCCTCTGTATATTCCTCTCGGTAATCCCGACCTTCTTCCGGAATTTGCACATAGACTTTCATTTGATTACAGAGATACCAAGAAAGAGACTTTCCGTACAATGAATGCAAGTCTGGATGCCAACTATACCCAGAACAAAATTGTGAACAAGACCTGGTACGACAAAGGCGGAATCCAGTATACCCAACCTGTAAACGAGCAGGGAGTTTACTCTGCAAACGGACGCTTCATGTTCAATACCCCTGTTTCGAGGTCGAAATTTTATATAACTACAAATTCAAGACTTGGCTTTAATAAAGGTGTAGGTTATTCGAACGGGGTTAAGAACCATACATCATCTCTTTCGTTTTCTGAGATGTTAAGACTCACTTACAGAGGTGAGAAACTTGAAACGGGATTAGGCGGAAGTGCTCAATATTCACATGCATGGTACTCTATCAAACAAAAAACAGTTCCCTCTTATTGGACGAACTCAGTTGATCTTTATGCCAACTGGACACTGCCTTCTGGTTTTAGCCTTACCAGCGACTTCAATTACAGGTTCTATATCGGATATGAAAATGGAGTCAATGAACCATCGGCTGTATGGAACGCTGAAGCATCCAAACTACTGTTCAAAAATATGGGTACACTGAGGCTTAAGGTATATGATATTCTCAAACAGACAAAGAATTTTTCAAGGACAACTACCGACAACTATATTGAGGATGTGCAGAACAATACCCTTCTCAAGCAGTATTTCATGCTAAGCTTCACATGGAGGTTCGGTAAATTCGGAGACGGCAAGGATGGAGAGAGAAGGGGCGGTGAGAGAAGAATGGGTCCTGGAATGGGAGGAATGCATTTCCATTAATAAGTTACAGAAGTGGGGCTACCTGGAACTCTTTGAGTAGGCTCTCCATTTCTCAATAACAGCAGCTAAATCATCGGGGATCTCATTTTCGAAATAGATATCCTCTTTTGTTTTTGGGTGGACAAAGCCCAGGGTTTTTGCGTGAAGAGCGTGCCGGGGCATAATTTCAAAGCAGTTTTCCACGAACTTACTGAATTTGTTGAAGAGAGTTCCCTTTAATATCTTGTCTCCGCCATACCTGTCATCGTTGAAAAGCGGATGTCCTATATAGTCCATATGCACCCTTATCTGATGGGTCCTTCCGGTTTCCAGCTGACACTCTACCAGTGTGGTATATCCAAATCTCTCAAGGACCTTGTAGTGAGTAACGGCATATTTACCGTAGCTGCAATCCGGAAAGACTTTAAAACGCATCCTATCATTAGGATCTCTTCCAATATTGCCGGTTATTGTTCCGGAATCATCCTTTAGATTGCCCCATACAAGTGCAATATACTTCCGCTTGATGGTGTGATCGAAAAATTGTTTTGCAAGATATAGCTGAGCTTCATCATTCTTGGCTACCAAAAGGAGTCCCGATGTGTTTTTGTCAATCCTGTGAACCAGTATGCCCATTCTTTCATCGGGAGCATCTGCATCCTGACTTATCCCCAGGTGAAAAGCGAGTGCGTTTATGAGAGTTCCGGAAAAGTGGCCGAAACCAGGATGGACCACAAGCCCTGCCGGCTTATTTACTATAAGAAGATCATCATCTTCATATACAATATCCAACGGAATATTCTCAGGTTTTACCTCAAAGCCACGCCTTTCGTAAGGAAGGACAATAGTTGCTATATCCAGTGGTTTAACTATGTAATTTGCCTTGACAACCTTACCGTTTACAAGAACATAGCCCGCAGCAATTGCCAACTGAATGCGATGCCGGGAGGTTTTCTCCATTCGCATCGTAATGAACTTGTCTACCCTTAAAAGACTCTGCCCTTTATCGGAAACAAAACGGAAATGCTCAAAGGAGCCACCATCCTCATCCTCATCTGAGAGTAACTCTTCGTCCTCTATCATTTTTCAATTATCTTTTCTACTTTATTCCTGTCTACGCTTAAAAACAGATCTACGCTGGCTCCAAGGGAGTATGAATTGTAATTTGTCGGTTTTGGGCTCTGTTTTACAACAAAGCTGGAGATTGTGTCGGAATAGGTTTTTACAGACTCATCGTACGACAATTTGCCGATATTAAGGGAGTTGTCAATAAGAATGTCCTTGGCTGTAATGAATGAGAGACCTGTTACATTCGGGATAAAAGTGCTTTCTCCACCGCTGTTGCCAAGTTCGAGATCTATATCACTTCCCGATTCTACCATTGAACCTGACGGAATATATCTTCCGTTGTACATTTGTGAAAGGACATTGTTTGTTGCCATGTCGGAAACATATATCAACCTGCCCACGCCCAATTGTTTGGCAACCAATTCTGCTTTTGCCTGACGGAGAGAGTAGCCGATTACGGAAGGCATGCCTACCTGTTTTGGCTCTACAGAATTAATAGTGAGCAATATACGTCTATTTTTCTTAACCATGCTACCTGAGTGAGGGTTTTGTCTGAAAATTACACCCCTTCCCATCTTAGGGAAAAACACAGAGTCTGTAATATCTAATCTCAGATTGGATTTATTGGCAACCTTTTGTGCCTCTTCAAGCGATAATCCGGAAAAATCCGGAACTTCCAGCTCACTGTTGTGGCGGGTGATTATCTTAAGAAAGATTGATGCTACGAGCAACAGTGCAAACAGAACTGCTGCTGCTTTGTACAATTCCATCATAAACCAATGTCTCCACCAGACATTTTTCCCTTTTGGTCCCGATTTTGTGTTACTCTTTGCCATATTGTAAAATTACTATTTTTTTGATATTTCGTTGTAAAAGCTATCCCTTTCGATGGCATTATAACCGCAGGCAGTAGCCATTCTCCTGAGCTCCGACGAAGTCATTCCTGGATTTTTTTCCATAGAACCGGCCATACTGTAAATTTTTGTACTGTCGTTAATTGTTCCGTCTATATCATCTGCTCCGTAGAGCAGGGAGAGCTGGCACAACTCTTTACCAAGCATCGGCCAGTAGGATTTTATATGAGGGATGTTGTCGAGAACGATTCTGGAAACAGCAAATGTTTTAAGTATCTCTATAATGTCCAGTTCACCAAGATACGAAAGTGAGTTATTATTAGATTTGAAAAGAAGCGGGATAAAAGCATCAAAACCATTCGTCTCATCCTGAAGTTCTCTTAAAGCGAGTAGATGCTTAACCCTCTCTTCCCTGCTCTCTATATGACCGAAAAGCATTGTACAATTAGTCCGGATACCGGTTTTATGTGCCAGCCTGTGTATATTCAACCATGTCTTTGCATCGGCTTTATCCGGACAAATCTGCTCCCTTACCCGTGGTTCAAATATCTCTGCACCTCCTCCGGGAAGTGCCTCCACACCTGCGTTTTTAAGGATTGTGAGAACCTCTTCATGTGATTTTTCCGAATATTTACTCATATCGTCGATTTCGACTGCCGAATATGCTTTTATTGTAATTTCACCAGGCAACTCCTCCCGTATTATCTTTATTATTGAAACATAATAATCTAATCCCTTTTCAGGATAAACACTACCCACAACGTGAACCTCTGTCGTACCCTTGCGATACTTCTGACGGCAATAACTCCGTACTTCGTCCAGACTCATTGACCAGGCTCCCGGCTGAAGAGAATCATCTCTGCGGTATGAACAGAACTTACATCTATGCCTGCAAATATTACTCGGTTCTATATGAAAATTATTATTGTAATAGACATTGTTCCCATTCAATCTTTGTCTGATATCAGAGGCCAGTCCGGAAATATAGTTCATATCGAAACTGTCATATAGTTTCAACGCCTGATTCAGATTTGTCCGATTATTCATGTAATGAGAAATAGATAAATTCGACCTCCAAATATAACAAAAAAGACGCTCAGGGCGTCTTTATAAGTAAAAGTATATCTTAGTCTAGAAAAGATCTTCAGATGATACAGTAAGTTTCTTGCGTCCACGACGGCGACGGGCTGCTAAGACGCGACGTCCGTTTGGAGTCGACATGCGCTCACGGAATCCATGTTTATTGCGACGTTTGCGTTGTGATGGTTGAAAAGTGCGTTTCATGATATCTTTCTCTAATTATATTTATTTTGCAAAAGGGAATGCAAAGGTAAATAAAATGTTTTTAATCGCAAATAATTATACTATCGTTTGATATATAATATGCTTTTTTGGTCGAAAAAAGGCTCTTTAAACCATCTTTGTATCTCAATTTTGGAAAATTTCTCCGAGGGAATTTTCAATACTTTCTGAACTTCATAAATCTCCTCTGCCAGGACTCCTCCTTTAAGATATATTATCCCTCTTTCTACCCCTTCGATTTTACCCTTTTCAATTTTATTCCATATCCAAGGTACAAATGTTTTCAATTCCGTAACTGCCCGGGATACAACAAAATCGAAGGTCCCGTCAACCTCCTCTGCCCTTATTTGCTCTGCACGGATATTATCCAGTTTCAAAGTTGAAACAACCTCTCTGACTACTTTGATTTTTTTGAGGATTGAGTCACAAAGATAAAACGATGACTGGGGAAAGTATATTGCCAATGGGATTCCCGGAAAACCGCCACCTGTTCCTACATCCAAAACCTTTGCTCCCGGGGGAAACTTAATAAACCTGGCAATTGCTAAAGAGTGAAGGATATGGTGAAGATAAAGGTTGTCAATATCCCTACGCGAAATAACATTGATTTTTGAATTCCAGTCGAGGTATAGGGGATAGAGTTGGGCTATCTGCTCTTTCTGCTTTTGCGACAGTTCAGGAAAGTATGAATAGATTAACTCTTCCATATGTTGCTTAACAATTTTTTTGCTCTGTTTATGCGTGTCTTTACTGTATTAAGCGGAAGATTGAGCTCCTTTGCAATCTCCTCATAGGCAAACTCGTGGATATATCTGAGTTCTGCCACTTTCCTGTATTTTATATCAAGTGATTTGATCGCTTTCATCAGCTCATCGAAGGTCTGATGTGTTATAAGACTCTCTTCGGGACTTTGCGCCAGGTCTACTGCTCCGGTTTTTCCCTCCAGAGATTCAACATTGTTGACAGGGGAGAGGTTGGTTCGCATTTTCCTGTAATGGTCCAGTGCTGTATTTTGTGCTATAGTGAACAGCCAGGTGGAAAAGGCCCATTGAGAATTGTAGAGAGATAAGTTTCTGAAGGCTTTATCGAATGTCTCCTGACAAATGTCTTCGACATCCTGCGTTTGGGGAATTATCCCCTGAATGAAAGCAGATACGGAATCTCTGTATTTCTCAACAAGCTTGAAACAAGCTGTCTGATCGTTTTCCAGAGCCTCTTTTATAAGCTCCGTATCCTCTTTGTAAACTATTTTATTATTCTTCGACATCAGTTTCAGTGCGCCTCAAGCCAGTTAGTTCCATATTCACACTCAACAGTCAACGGAACCGATAGTTTAATTACAGATTCCATCTCCTCTTTAACAACCTTGCTCAATATTTCTATCTCTCCCGGAACCGCGTCAAAGACAAGCTCGTCATGTACCTGAAGAACCATTTTGCTCACCAGCCCCTCATCTTTAATTCTTTTATTAACCTTAATCATTGCTACTTTTATGATATCTGCCGCACTTCCCTGGATGGGTGCATTAACTGCATTCCTCTCTGCCAGTCCTCTGACGACAGGATTCTTTGATAAAATATCCGGAAGATATCTTTTTCTGCCATAAAGTGTTTTTACGTAGCCATCTGTTTTAGCCGACTCAATTACTCCTGAGATATACTCCTTAACCTGAGGATAGCTGTTAAAGTAATCCTCTATAAGTTTTTTTGATTCTGCCCGGGATATCTGCAACCTCTGGGAGAGTCCGAAGGCCGATATTCCATATATAATGCCGAAGTTGGCAACTTTTGCCCTGTTGCGCTGCTCCTTTGTAAGCTCATCTTCCGGGATGTTGAAAATTTTTGAGGCAGTGGCTGCGTGAATATCTTTTCCTTTCCGGAACGCATCAATGAAATCTTTATCTTTACTCATATGTGCCATAAGCCTCAGCTCTATCTGAGAGTAGTCCGCAGACATTATATATCCGTCAGGGTGTGAAGGTATGAAAGACTTTCTTATCTCTCTTCCTCTTTCTGTCCTTACCGGAATATTCTGCAGGTTGGGTTTGACGGAGCTTAACCTGCCGGTTGCTGTAAGTGCCTGGTTATATGTCGTATGAATTTTTCCTGTGGATGGTGAGATAAGTGATGGAAGCGGGTCTATATAAGTAGAGAGCAGTTTCTTTATATTTCTGAATTCTAATATTTTAGAGATAATCGGGTGGGTGTCTGCAAGTTCTGTCAGAGTCTCCTCATCTGTAGAGTAGTTTTTCTTTGATGTAGTTTTGGCTTTTGAGGCAAGGTTTAGCTTTTCATAAAGTATTACTCCAAGCTGTTTTGGAGAGGAGACGTTGAGTGTACTATCTCCTGCCATATCCCGTATCGAATCCTCTATCCCGGCAAGTTCAACTGTGAGTGTCCGGCTATATTCACCGAGTTTTTCGACATCTATCTTTACCCCCTCATACTCCATATCTGCCAATACATAAATCAGTGGCATTTCAATGGAGTTGTACAGATCTAAAAGTGATGACTCCTTAAGTTCTGTAGCAAGTCTCCTGTTCAGTGGCAGAAGAACCAATGCCTCCTTTATCTCTTTTTCTTTGTTATCCTGTTGTTTGACCTCAGATGTCTGAAACAGATCTGCCTGTACCATTGGTTCCTGATTACTTAGGTCCACATTAAGGTACGAAGCTGCCAATATCTCAATTTTATGGGCTCTTTCGGGCATAAGCAGATAGTGCATAAGTTCTATGTCTGCAAGGTATCCTTCTATATTGATTCCTTTGTTTCGGGAGTAGTTAATAAATCCTTTGAGATCATAGCCGCATTTGACAATTCTTTCATCTTCAAGCAATCCCCTGTATTTTTCAATATTGCTGCAGATTGAGACAATATCATCTACGCAATAAATCGCAGAACCGGCTGATAACCGGATTGCAATCTCACCTCTCTCTCTTGCTCCGGCTATTATTTGATCGTCAGTAACCAGTCTGTGTTTAAGAACCGGGTTGACCTCCTTTTCTGTTTTTGTCTCTTCTCCATTTTGCCCGTTTCTCTTTTGTGTTGTAACGAATATCTCTTCCAGTTGTGGAATCAGCCTTGAAAGCGAGCCGAATTCATATTGCGAAAAGAGTCTCCTTAACTCCTGAAAATGGGGAGTTTCCAGTTTGAGAGAATCTTCGTTCCAGGGAACATCCACATTTGTGTCGATTGTTATAAGCTTCTTACTAAGATTAATATAACCCGCAGCTTCTGTAAATGCAGCCTTTTGTTTTTCCGGCAACTCCTCCAGCGATTTGAGAACTCTTTCCAGACTGCTGTACTTTTGTATAAGCTTTTTTGAACCGACTTCACCAATACCGCGAACACCAGGAACATTGTCCGACGCATCACCCCAGATTGTAAGTATATCAATTATTTGTGTGGGATCATCAATTCCGTAGGCATTGCATATCTCTTCCCTGCCGAGTATCTCCATGTCTGTCCCGTTTTTACCTTGCTTGCATTGATAGATATTTTCGGAAACAAGTTGACCATAATCCTTGTCCGGAGTTACCATAAACACTTTAAAACCTTCTTTTTCAGCCTTTTTTGCCATCGTCCCTATTACATCATCGGCTTCAAAGCCCTCTTTCATCACTACCGGAATCGAAATTGCTTCCACAATCTCGGTCAGAGGTTTCAATGCACTCTTTATTAGCTCGGGAGTTGCACTTCTGTTTGCTTTGTATTTGGGATACATCTCGTGCCTGAATGTCTTGGCAGGCGGGTCAAAAGCTACTGCCAGATGTGTGGGTTTCTCTTTGATGATTAGATCCATCAGGGTTTTGGTAAAGCCAAACAGAATAGATGTGTCTTCTCCTTTTGAGTTTATCATTGGCCTTCTGATAAACGCGTAATACATACGAAAGATGAGAGCATGCCCATCAATTAAAAATAGTTTTTTCATTAAGGCATACGGATTTATTGATTATCCTCGGCAACCCATTCTACAAACGAGGTAGGGGTTTCAAATAATTTTATGCGTTGTAATTTAAGTCTTTCCGGAAGATTTTTCTGCAGCAATCCGGCAAAATATATTGCCAGATTCTCGCAGGTTGGTTGGAAATCTACAATCAGAACATTCTGATAAGCCTCCTTAATCTCATTGACAAGCATTGAATCTGAGCGAAGTATGAGAGCGTGGTCAAATGGGTCTATAATTAATAGATTTACAATTCTTTTAATCTCATTAAAGTCTAAAACCATTCCGGATTTGGAGTGATTTGGTTCATCGCAAGGTTCTCCCTTAATTGTGACAAACAGTTTATATGAATGTCCGTGAATATGTCGGCATTTTCCATCATAATCCTTAAGGGCGTGTGCCCCCTCGAAACTAAACTCCTTGGTAACACGTATTATTGACATTCTTTTTTTACAAAAGTATGAATTTTTTTTTGGAATATCCCTTTTCAACATGATTAATAGAAAATAGTAATGCAAATATTAAATATTCGAATAATTATTTGATTTTATCTTACAATTCAGTATTTTTGCAGAAAATAATTTTAGATATGGCAATAAACTTACAAAACATTTTATCTTCCAACGCTAAAAATATGAGAAGATCTGCAATCAGAGATCTTCTAAGCGTTGCCAACAGACCAGAGGTTATCTCATTTGCCGGAGGCTTTCCAAATCCGACCACTTTCCCGATTGAGGATTTAAAATCAATAATGCAAGAAGTTCTTGAAACCGAAGGCACCTCGGCTCTTCAATATGGTTCTACGGAGGGTAATGATAAGCTTCGTGAGTTACTAGCTAAGAGATACATAACTCAAGGCTTGAAAATTACCAAAGACAATATTCTTATAACTACAGCATCGCAACAGGCTATAGATCTCACCGCTAAAATCTTTCTTAATCCGGGGGATACAATTGTTTGTGGTTTGCCATCTTATCTTGGTGCATTGCAGGCATTCTGGTCATATCAGGCAGAACTGGTAGGAATTAAAAAGGATGAAGAGTTGGAAGATACGGTTAAAGAGTTGATGGCAAAAGGGAAAAAACCCAAATTCGTATACACCATACCTGATTTTCAAAATCCGTCAGGAGTTACAATGACCTTGGAACAGAGAAAGTATGTCCTTTCTGTTGCTAAAAAATATGATCTTATCATTCTTGAGGACAGTCCATACAGAGAGCTGAGATTCGACGGTGAAGAGCAACCTCTTATGTATTCGATGGACAATGAAAGGGTTATATTACTCGGAACTTTCTCAAAAACATTACTTCCGGGTTTCAGACTCGGATGGGTTATTGCACCTGTAGAGATCATAGACAGGCTGGTTGTTGCTAAACAGTCTGCAGATTTGTGCACAGCGACTTTTGACCAGGCTGTGGCTGCAAAATATATGGAAAAGGATCTCTTTGACAAGAACCTTAAGAAAACAATAGAATTGTACAGAGGAATGAGGGATCATATGCTGGCATGCTTCGAAAAATATATGCCTGCTGGTGTAACTTGGACCAGACCGGAAGGCGGCCTGTTCCTTTTTGTCTCTCTACCTGAGGGTTATGATACCAGAGAGCTGTTTGATCTTGCAATGAAAGAGAATGTGGCTTTTGTGATTGGCGAAGCATTCCATTGCGACGGATCTGGCAAGAATACCATGAGAATTAACTTCTCTTTTATGAATAAAGAGAGAACTGAAGAGGGTGTCAAAAGACTGGCAAAAGCTATTGAAAAGATGCTAAATAAAGGTAAATAACTTTGAATCGAATCTAAGAGAGGAGTCTTTGAACATCTGTTCGAAGGCTCCTTGTTCTATAAGTTCTCCAGGTTCTCCACAGAAGAACTGGTTATGTCCCATTATCCAGATTTTATCACAGATCTTTAAAGCGTGCTGAAGATCATGAGTAGAGAATATGATTGTTTTATTTTCCTGCTCTGCAATCTGTTTAAGAAGGCGGGTGATGATAATTTTATTGGCAATATCAAGAAAGGCTGTGGGTTCGTCAAGTAGAATGATTGTGCTATCCTGCACTAAGCTTCTTGCGATTGCAGCTCTTTGAAACTCTCCGTCGCTCAGTTGGCTGGAATCCCTCTCAGCATACCCCTCCAGACTTACCCTCTTTAACGTAGAGTAGATGAAGTCATAATCCCTTTCAGAAATTTTCCCGAGCCAGTTGGTTCTATTGTAACAACTTGTAGCAACCATATCAAAAAGAGAGAAATTTTTTGCCTTGGGGCTCTGGGATGGGACAAATGAGAGCTGTTCTGCGAGTCTGTTGGGAGAGTAGCTACGAATCTCTTTACCCATTATTTTAATTGTTCCACTGTGATATTTCTGTATTCCGGCAATGCTTTTGAGCAGCGTGCTCTTACCAACTCCGTTCGGGCCGACGAGTGCAATAATCTCATTTTTATTTGCCGTGGCATCTATTTCACGGTAAATAATTTTGTTATATCCTAAACACAAACTTTCCAATATAAGCACACTCTCCATCTTAAACGAACCTGTTTTTTAATATTATTACCAGTATTATAGGGACTCCGATAAGTGCGCTTACCGTGTTGATAGGAATAATGCCGGATTGACCAGGTAGCTGCGCGACAGTATCTGCAAATACCATTATTACTGCCCCCAGCAGAGCGGTGGCAGGAACGAGCACCTTATGGTCTGCATTTCTGAAAAACAATCGTGCAATATGTGGTACTGCAATGCCTATGAAGCCTATCGGACCACAAAAAGCTGTTACGCTCCCTGCTAAAAGGGTTGTAGCAATTAAAATTCTCCTTCTGGTATTTTGCAGGTTAACTCCAAGACTTTTTGCATAGGCCTCCCCCATAAGAAGTGTATTTAGGTCTTTTATGTTATAAACAGATAATCCAAAGCCTATGAGAATTAGGATAAACATAATCCATATCTGCCCGGGATTTAGCCCGGAAAAGCTGCCCATGGTCCATAAAACATACATTTTTAATGCGGATGAAGAGGAAAAATACTGAAGGAGAGAGATAAGAGCACTAACGACGCTCCCCAGCATCAGTCCGAAAATCAACAGAGACATATTGTCTTTAAGACGGTAGGAGACAAGCAGTATCACGAGTGTTACACCAAAAGCTCCTAGCCATGCCGATGCGGCAATCCCGAGATTGACAAAGAGAGAGGAGGGCATGTTTATCCCGAAAGCAGAAAAACCCATTACAAAAAAAGCGACTCCAAGTCCTGCTCCGGAACTGATACCCAGAATATACGGATCTGCCAAAGGATTTTTAAAAAGAGTCTGCATCTGAAGGCCGCAAATTGAGAGAGCAACTCCGGCCATTATTGCAGTAATCAATTTTGGAATTCTGAAAGAAAAGATAATATCGGAAACATAATCCGGAGCAGCCGAATGACCGAATAGTGCAGAAACAATGTCTCTTATTGGTATTATAACGGAACCCAGAACAAGGTCGAGCACAATCAGCCCCAGTAGTAATACAGCGATTATTGCATACTCACGATAATAAGACCTTTTTAACTTCACGATTTAACTTCAAAAATCCAGCCCCTAAGATAGTGCAAAAAAATAAAGCAATTTATTTTATTTTAGTAATTTTGCCGCATCATTCAAATCATTAAAAAGTTACAGATATGAGAAAGAAAATAGTAGCCGGAAACTGGAAAATGAACACATTACTTCCAGAGGGAGAGCTTTTGGTAAGGCAATTGGAGTTTCTTACAAAAGAGCTGAATTCGGATGTTGAGATTATTGTATGTCCCCCGTTTACCCATTTAGCTTCTATAGGCAAATTGGTCAAAGAGAATGATATGGCAATATCATTGGGTGCCCAAAACTGTGCGGATCAAGAATCGGGTGCATACACAGGTGAGGTATCTGTAAAAATGTTGAGTAATGTCGGTTGCAAGTATGTGATACTTGGCCACTCAGAGAGAAGGGAATACTATGGAGAGACCAGTGAAAAGCTATATAAGAAGATAAATTTGGTTTTAAATGAAGGGATGATGCCAATTTTCTGTGTTGGCGAAAGGTTGGAAGAGAGGGAATCGGGCAGACACTTCGAAGTTGTTTCGGAGCAGATTAAAGAGGTTCTTTACAAGCTCAGAGGAGTGGAACTGGATAAGGTGATAGTTGCATATGAACCTGTTTGGGCAATAGGCACAGGAAAAACCGCCACATCCGACCAGGCAGAGGAGATGCACGCATACATCAGAAGGGTTATCGCAGACAAATTTGGTGAACATGCAGAAACCATTCCGATTTTATACGGAGGCAGCTGCAAACCATCAAATGCTGCCGAACTTTTTTCAAAAGAGAATGTAGACGGAGGGCTTATCGGAGGAGCTTCGCTGGTTGCTCAAGACTTTATTGGAATAGTTAAGTCCTTTTAATGAACTATATAGAGGTCTGGATTGGAATAAAGCCATTTTCCGAAGATTTTGCGGAACAGATTATTGCTCAGATTGGGGAGCTCCCTTTTGAGAGTTTCTCGATAGAGTCTCCCTATCTTAAGGCATATATTCCGGAGGAGAGATTCTCTTGCCGGAATTTAAAAACACTCCTTTCTGCTTATGGAAGTAACACTGAGTTTTCCATAACCACAGAAACTCACTTTATCAGGGAGGAGAACTGGAACATTCTCTGGGAGTCGAACTTCACTCCGATTACATTTGAAAAGCTTTGTACAGTAAAGGCAAGCTTCCATAAGGGGTTATCCCGCACAAAATATAATATCACAATAGATCCAAACTTGGCTTTTGGAACGGGCCATCACCAGACAACATACCTGATGATTGAGTCTCTTTTGGAAGAAAAAGTCAAGGGGTTCAGAGTTTTGGATGTAGGTTGCGGAACAGGCATTTTATCCATCCTTTCTGCCAAGATGGGGGCAAAACCTCCTGTACACGCTATAGATATTGATCATTTGGCCGTAGATTCGACAAAGGATAACAGCCATAAAAACAGAGTTGCCAATAAAATCACCTGTCTTCTGGGGGATGCCTCTGTAATCCAGGCAGCCAGGTACGATCTTGTATTAGCCAATATAAACAGGAATATAATTCTTTCCGATATTGAGACCTATAGCAAGGCTCTCTCATTTGGAGGAAGATTGTTTTTAAGTGGATTCTATACAGAAGATATACCCCTGATATTAGAGGAGGCCAATAAATTTGGGTTAGAGTATCTTTCAAAAAACAGTCGCGAAAACTGGGCAGTTTTGAAACTGAAAAAATGTATCTAAAAGTGTTGCAGTGTTATTGCAATTTTAAATTATTGTTATACCTTTGCACTCCTCAAAGCGGGCATGGCGTAATTGGTAGCCGCGCCAGACTTAGGATCTGGTGCCGTAAGGCGTGGGGGTTCGAGTCCCTTTGCCCGCACTAAAAGAAGCAGATAGCCGCTGGGATATCTGCTTCTTGGTTATTTATTTGAATTATGTAAAAAATTATATATTTATGAAAGTTACACAGAAGAACATTGACGATTTAAACCTCATTGTCACATTAAACATTGAGCAATCTGATTATTCCGACAAACAGAGAAAAATTCTGAATGATTACCGCCGTAAAGCCGAAGTTAAAGGCTTTCGCAAAGGTATGGCTCCTATGAGTCTGATAGAAAAAATGCACGGCAGATCTGCATTGCTGGATTCTGTAAATGGTCTTATATCAGATGGACTTAATAATTATATAACTGAGAATAAACTCAATATTATTGGCGAACCTCTGCCCAACGAAACCGAAAAGAAACCAATTGACTGGGACAAAGCAACAGAGTTCGAGTTCGCTTTTGATCTTGCCTTAGCTCCAAAAGTAGAGATCAAACTCAGCTCCGACGATAAGATTCCATACTACGAAGTCGCAATTTCCGACGATGAAAAGAACAAATACCAAAATAATTTGTTAAAACAATATGGACAAATCAATGTTGCCGAATCTGTTGAGGAGGATGACTTTTTGATAGTGGACCTTATTCAGGGAGAAACCAGAATTGAAGAGACTTATATTTCCCTTAAATCAATTGAAGATAACGAGAACAAGAAGAAGTTCATTGGTAAAAAGACGGGAGATGATTTTGCAATTGATGTGAATGCTACCTTTGCAAACGAGTCCGACAGAGCTGCGCTTCTTAAGGTAAAGAAAGAGGAACTTGCGTCGTTAGATCCTAACTATACAGTTGTTATCAAGGATATTAAACGGTTTGTGGATGCCGAACTCAATCAGGAACTGTTTGACAAGATGTATGGTGTAGGTGTAATTAATTCCGTAGAGGAGTTTGATGTAAAATTGATTGAAAGGATGAAAAATGAGTTTGCACAGGAGAGTGATTACCATTTTATGCAGGATGCAAAGAACGCCCTTATAGAAAAAGCTGCAATTGCAGTTCCCGAGCAATTTCTGAAAAGATGGTTATTCACAGCAAATGAAGGCAAATTTACAATGGAGGAGATTGAAAAGGATTTTGCTTTGTTCCTGCAGGATTTCCGTTGGCAAATGATCCGTCAGTATATAACCAAAGAGCAGAATATGGAGGTTACAAGGGAGAATCTGATTGATCATGCAAAGAGAGTAGCAAGCTACCAGTTTGCTATGTATGGATTGCAGAATGCTCCTGAAGAGCAGATTGCAAAGTATGCTGATTCACTTTTGGCAAATGAAAAGGAGAATCGTCGTATATACGAAAAAGTAGAGGATGATCTTGTAATTGACTATGTAAAAAGCATTGTAGGTCTGGACAAGAGAACAATTCCTCTGGATGAATTACAAAAAATGACAAACTAATTAATAATAATATAATTATGGCTACTGAATTTGAAAAATTTGCAAGATCGCACAAAGGCATCAGCAGCCTTTCGCTACATAGATTTGAGTCTATATCGGGGGCATATATCAATCCTACCATTATAGAGGAGAGGCAGCTAAACGTTGCAACAATGGATGTCTTCTCACGATTGATGATGGACAGGATTATTTTCCTTGGCGTTCCTATCAATGACGATGTAGCAAACATAATACAGGCGCAACTGCTTTATCTGGACTCTGTTGAATCTAAGACCGATATTCAGCTTTACATTAACTCTCCGGGCGGTTCTGTTTATGCAGGATTGGGTATTTATGACACTATGCAGCTGGTTACATCTGATGTTGCCACAATTTGTACCGGCATGGCTGCCTCTATGTCTGCAATTTTATTGACTGCCGGAGCTAACGGGAAGAGATCTGCTTTGCCACATTCCCGGGTGATGATACACCAACCGATGGGTGGCGCAGAGGGTCAGGCAACTGATATTGAGATCACAGCCAGGGAGATTGTCAAGATAAAGAAAGAACTTTATGAGATTATTGCACTGCACTCAGGAAAGTCTCTGGAGCAAATTGAAAAGGATGCTGACAGAGATTACTGGATGACATCCATTGAGGCCAAAGAGTACGGAATGATAGATGAGATTCTCACTAAATCGAACAAGAAATAAAATCGAAAAGGGATAAGAATGGCATCTAAATACAACAATTACTGTTCATTTTGTGGAAGGAGCAAGGGAGAGGTAGAGGTTTTAATAGCCGGAGATGTTGCCGCTATTTGTAATGAATGTGCTCAACAAGCTTTGGATTATACCAAAGAGGCACTTGCTTCAAAAAGGAAGGGCAATAAAGTGGGAGGGAAGATTAATAACTCCCTTATGAAACCTAAGGAGATTACTGCATTTCTGGATCAGTATGTAATTGGTCAGGATGAGGCTAAAAAGTTTTTATCTGTAGCTGTATATAACCACTATAAGAGAATCAATCATCCGGCAGGAGGCGACCTCGAACTCGAAAAATCAAACATTTTGCTTGTTGGTCAAACCGGTACGGGTAAAACTCTTTTGGCGAAAACCATTGCAAAGATGCTGGATGTTCCGTTCGCGATAGTAGATGCTACTGTTTTAACCGAAGCTGGTTACGTGGGGGAGGATGTTGAAAGTATTCTTACAAGGCTTTTGCAGGAGGCCGATTACGATGTGGAGAGGGCTCAGAGAGGTATTGTTTTCATAGACGAAATTGACAAGATTGCCAGAAAAAGTGACAATCCATCCATTACACGCGATGTTTCCGGTGAGGGTGTGCAGCAGGCATTGTTAAAATTGCTCGAAGGAAGCGTTGTTAACGTACCACCTCAGGGTGGACGAAAACACCCTGAACAGCGTATGATTGCAGTTGATACCAAAGACATACTGTTTATCTGTGGCGGCGCTTTCGAAGGCATAGACAGAAAAATTTCCCAGCGTCTCAATACTCAGATTGTAGGTTATGGTGCATCCAAGAAAACAGAGAATATAGACAAGCATAATCTTCTGAAGTATGTTGCTCCACAGGATCTGCGTGCATACGGACTGATTCCGGAGATAATCGGGCGTCTTCCCGTGCTTACATACCTTAAACCTTTGGACAGGCAGGCTCTTCGTACTATTTTGACTGAACCGAAAAATGCATTGGTTAAACAGTATGTGAAATTATTTGAGCTTGATGGTGTTAAACTGAAGATCGACGATGACGTTCTTGACTTTATTGTCGATACTGCCATTGAGTACAAATTAGGCGCCAGAGGATTAAGGTCTATCTGTGAAGCCATAATGCTGGATGCGATGTATGATTTCCCTTCTGAAAACAAGAAGACCCTGACTGTCAAGTTGGACTACGCAAAAAAGAAGGTTGAGAAGTTTACCGGTTCGTTGATAATTGAACGTTGACGCAAGTACTAACTGATCTGCCAGCTTAAAGTGGACCCTCCGGATTCCTTTCCCGCCACTTTGCGATAGGTTCTCGGTCTCTCATTTATTTGCACTCGTACAAGTAGTTTAGACGTTTATTATAAGGTGATGCTTGTAAGTCGACTGAATGCATACAAAGGGAGGTTGGTGAGCCAACTCTCTTTTCGGAAATCGGACATAGATGTTCGGATTGCATTTTCTGAATTGTACCTTTGGACAAAAGTGCGAAGACTCTTAGCCTTTAAATTTTCAGCAGCCTTTACCTCAATAGGAACAATGACATTTTGGTACTGGATAACAAAATCGACTTCAGAAACAGCATTCTCTGCGGACCAATAATATGGAGTCAGCAAATGCTCTGATATCAGTTGTTGTAAGACATATTGTTCTGTTAAGGAACCCTTGAATTCCTCAAATATCCGGTTGCCCTCCAACAATGATTTTACATCAAGATTAGCCATTGCTGCAAGCAATCCTATATCTGCCATATATAGTTTAAATGCTCCAAAATCTTCGTATGATTTAAGTGGCATCGATGGTTTTGTTATACGGTGAACCTTATGTGCCAGTCCGCAATCTACTAGCCATGACAACGCCAGTTCAAACTCTTTTGCTCTGGCTCCTTGCTTTATAAATCCATAAATAAACTTTTTATTTTCTTTTGCAAGCTGGGCAGGGATTGAATTCCAAACCATCCGTATTCGGGGAACTATTTCAGAAGGAGCGTGCTTTGAGAAGTCTTGCTCGTATGAATTTAGTAACTGGTTGTGAATTTGGCGGACCTCTTCGAAATTATGGTTTTCAGAGAATTTTGCAACAACCTCAGGCATTCCTCCAACGAAATAGTATTGCTTTAACAACTCAATAAATTTAGTTTTGAATGTTGTTATCAGGCCCCAGTCTCCTTGATTCAACAGATTAAACAATTGTTCTTCACCTAATGCATAGATAAACTCCGGGAATGTAAGAGGATACAGATCCAAAAACTCGACCTTGCCAACGGGGAAAGAGGTGTTTTTATGCATTGCAATTCCAAGCAGCGAGCCTGCAGCAATAATGTGATATTCCGGAGCATTCTCGCAGAAATATTTTAATGAAGTTATCGCTCCCTCTGCCTCCTGTATTTCATCAAAAACAATCAATGTTTTTCCTGGTTCAGGTTTAATTCCTGTTGAAACTTGAATGGCCAGAAGAATTCGTGAAATATTAAAATCTGTTGCAAACAGAGTCTTCAATTGTTGATTTTCCTCAAAGTTTATGTATGCACAATTTTGATAGTCTGTTTTGCCAAATTCCTTCATTAGCCAGGTTTTACCTACCTGTCTGGTTCCTCGGATAATTAGTGGCTTACGGTTTTTACTATCTTTCCAAGCCCGCAGAAAGGCTAATGCAGCTCTTCTCATATCTACTTAATTTTATACATGCAACAAATAAAGGAATGATATTTTGTACAAATATACATTTTTATGAATGAAAAAATGCAAATGGTTACATTTTTATGAACGATCTATTAGTTATTTTAGCTGGCAGATGCTACTCTGTGTAGTATTTGTAGAACAGTCCTATGGATTCAATTCCTTTGCAGAACTGACTCAACAGATAGCTTTCATTAGGCGAATGAATCACGTCACGCTCAAGTCCGAATCCCATAAGAAGTGGGTTAGCCCCAAGCAGTTGTTGTAAATCTGCCAAGATAGGGATGCTGCCGCCACCTCTGTTTGGAACCGGTTCAATTCCGTAAACCTCTCTCACTGCACGGGCTGCTGCCTTATAGACATTGGACGACATCGGGCAGAGGAAACCCTGACCTCCATGGTGAGGGATCACCTTTACCTTAACACCCTTTGGAGCCAGACTCATAAAATGTTTTTCGAACAATTGGGCAATTTTTTTACAATCCTGGTTAGGTACTAGTCTCATGGAAATTTTGGCGTGGGCTGTAGAGGGAAGGACTGTTTTTGCCCCCTCTCCTGTATAGCCTCCCCAGATACCGTTTACATCCAGACAAGGCCTTATTCCGGTACGTTCCATTGTGGTGTAACCCTCTTCGCCATTGACTTCGTCTATATCGAGGAATTTTTTGTATTCTTCAAGATCAAACGGTGCGTGACCCAACATCTCTCTCTCCTCTTTGGTCAACTCAACAACATCATCATAAAAACCCTTTATGGTAATTCTTCCCTTATCATCGATCAACTTGTCGATCATTGTACAAAGCGTATTTATAGGGTTTACCACTGCACCTCCGTAGTGCCCTGAGTGCAGGTCTTTATTCGGACCGGTAACCTCTACCTCCACATAGGCCAAACCTCTCATTCCTACATTCAGCGATGGAATCTTCTCATCTATCATTGTAGTGTCCGAAACAAGAATGTCGTTGCAGGCAAGCAAGTCCTTATGTTCGGCTGCCCATTCAGGAAGGCTTGGGGAGCCGATCTCCTCTTCACCATCAATTATGAATTTAACATTGCATTTAAGCTTATTTGTCTTTACAAGATATTCAAAAGCTTTTACATGCATAAACCCTTGGCCTTTGTCGTCGTCGGCTCCTCTTGCATAAATAGCACCCTCTCTTACCTGCGGTTCGAATGGCGAAGTTTCCCAAAGGTCAATCGGATCGGCAGGTTGAACATCGTAGTGAGCATATACCAGAATTGTGGGTTTGCTCTTATCTATAATTTTCTCTGCAAAAACAACCGGATGTCCTTTTGTGGGATATATCTTAGCTCTGTCAACTCCGGCAGCCAGCAACAGTTCTGCGTATTTCTCTGCTGCCTTCTGCATATCAGGGACATGCTCTGCCACAGAGCTGACGGATGGAATCCGTAATAGTTCGAAAAGTTCAGATATAAAGCGTTCCTTGTTGTTCTGAATATATTGTTTCATACGCGTTTATTAAAATGTATATCTTACTGTAAGAGCAAAGTTGGCGGGTTTAAAACCTGCATCTGAGATTATCTGAAGTTTTGGGGTCCAGTCAAATGCCAGAACTATAGGAACATTATTAAACTTATACTCAACACCACCCATGGCATCAATGGACATTACGAAATTGTTCTTGTATTTACCATCTATAAAAACTCCTGCCGAAGCTCCCGGACCTGCATACAGGGAGAGGCCGTCTACATTTACATCAAAATGGAACTGATAGTAACCAGAGCCCTTTATTTTCGTATTATCATTTCCGATAATATCCAAGTCAAAAATGCCTTCAACAGCGGTTCCTGCAGTCAGAAATTGTTTATAGCTCGCGCCTACGCTGGAGCCCAGCCTGAAACCTATTGCCTTGCTGTAATTTTGTGAAAATGCGCTAAAGCTTATCAATAAAGCGACAACGACTAATAATGATTTTTTCATATAAATAAATTTTAAAAATAGTTAACTGATTTACCTTCTAATTTTGTTAACAGGTTATTAGCCAGCCTGCTGGCTCCAAATCTGAATAGTCCGGAACTCAACCACTCTTTTCCGAGAATAGTCTCAACAATGGCATAATAGAGAATTGCGTCCTCCGGTGTAGAAATTCCGCCGGCAGCCTTAAAACCGATCTTTTTCCCGGTTTTCTGATAATGCTCCTTTATGCACCGGCACATAACATAGGCAGCTTCGGGAGTTGCAGCAGGTTCCATTTTTCCTGTGGATGTCTTAATGAAATCTGCCCCTGCTTCAATTGCAAGATTTGATGCATTTGCAATCAGCTTAGGAGTTTTGAGAGCACCTGTCTCTAAAATTACTTTGAGATGCGCCTTCCCGATTGAATTTTTTATCTGTTGTATCTCCTCAAAAGCGGCTTTATAGTCTTCGTCCAGAAAATGATTCAGAGCCAATACTATATCCACCTCATTTGCACCTTGCTCAACTGCTGTCTTACACTCTGCAACCTTTATTTCACTAAAACTTTGGGAAGACGGGAAAGCTCCCGCTACTACTGCAATTTTTACTCCGGCGTTGTTAAGTTTATTTTTTACAACCTTTGCAAAGTTTGGATATACACAAACAGCTGCAACAGAGGGGTATTTCGGATAATGGATTTGAAATTGATTAACTTTATCAATCATAGACTCCACTTTTGAAGGTGTGTCTGTAGAATTAAGCGTTGTTAAATCGATCAGTCCGATAGAGGCAGAATAGACCTCCGGCTTGTCCCATTCAGACAAATTGCCTGTAATTTGTTTAAGCACTTTTTCCATACGTTCCATATCATTTGTCATCTTTAGTATTCATCCATATCGTTACCGGCCCGTCGTTAATGAGAGAAACCTTCATATCCGCTCCAAATTGTCCTGTCTGAATCTGCCTGTTCATGGCAGAACTCAGGGAGACAATGAATCTGTTATACAGAGGAATTGCAATATCTGGCTTTGCAGCATTTATATATGAGGGTCTGTTTCCTCTTCTGGTTTGTGCGTGAAGGGTAAATTGACTTATAAGCATAATCTCGCCCCCCCTTTCCAGAATCGAGCAGTTCATAACACCATTGCTGTCGTCAAATATACGAAGATTGACGATTTTTTTTGTAGCATATTCAATATCTTTTTCATCATCATCGCTTCCAAATCCCACAAAAACGAGTAAACCCTTTGCTATTGCGCTCAGAGTTATTCCGTTCACCTTAACTGATGCTTCAGAAACGCGCTGAACAAGAACTCTCATAATTTATCCACTGATTTTTATGTTGTACCCTTTTTTTATAAGAGGAGCAGCGATTTTTTCCATCTCTGCAACCGAAACTTTTTGAAGATTGGCTGCCGGAGTCTCCCTGTCTATTGTGTAGATCATAATCTCTCTCGGTTCTATTGCCTCTACAAGCTCCCTCCACGCTTCGACCTCCTCTTTGGTTGTGTTGTCAACGACATTTCCGTCAAACTCCCCCTTTAAAAACATAGTTTGCAAGACAAAATTGTTTTTTAAGGGTACAAGATATACTATCAGATTTTCCAGCGAATATTCATATTGAGGTCTGTCTATAAGCTTTGTGGTTTTTTCAAATGCAGAGTCGATTTTAAGTATTGGATTGTCTACTTTCAACAGGGCTGCCAATACTTTTGATTTGTGTATCTGACTGGCATTTGACAGTACCGAAATTTTTGCCTTTGGTGCGTACCGGTCTCTTATTTCCAAAGTGAAATCAATTATTTCTGCAAAGTCTGGATGCATTGTTGGTTCTCCGTTTCCGGAGAATGTTATTGTATCTATCCTGCCAACATTTGTGGTATAATCCTTAAGTCTGGTTTCGAGGCTTTCCTTTACCTGCTCCAGAGTTGGAAGTTTATTATCTCCCTTTCCATCCTTATTGAAGCCACATTCACAATACAGGCAGTCAAAGCTGCACCATTTCCCGAATTTGGGCAAAAGGTTAACTCCAAGCGAGGTTCCAAGTCTTCTGCTTTTTATAGGACCGAAAATGATATCATTGAATAATATTGTGGACATATCGTATATGATCTATATTAAACTAGCCGCAACGAATGACTTTCATTCGTCAATTTCATATTTTGCCAATCGATATTATCAACCAAAACTATGCCAGGCCTTTTCCCAACTTCAAAAGATCCAAGTTCGTCCTCCTTTTTCAGGAATTTTGCACCATTCAACGAGGCCCACTGTAAAATCTCTTCAAGTGGTATACCCGGGAAAAATTTATGTATTATTTTAATCTCCTCTGCAATTGACAACATTGTATTGCTGGACAAGCTATCTGTTCCGATAGTAATATTGGCACCTTTGCGTCTAAAAAGCTCGATAGGAGGTAATGCCCGGTGAATAAAAATATTTGAAAGTGGACAGATGGCCCAGTAAAGATTTTCGATTAATCCGATGGCCTCATCTACACTCTCCTCATTTGTGAATGTGTTGTGTACCAGTAGTATCTGTTCCTGAATTTTTCCACTTTCATTGTCTATAGTCGATTTCAGCATCCTGAGAAAGTAAATGAGTGCCGATTTTCCAATCACAGGTGGCGAACTTAACCCTCTTTTCTTTATGTCGTCTGCAAGAGGACCGGTGCCATTCATTATCAACTGCTCCTCTTCCCAGCTCTCCTGGTTGTGAAGTGACAACCACCCTTCCCTGAGAGCGTCTAAGCTCGATTCTGTTAAAAGCTCCGGACTCATTGAGTAACAGGAATGAGGATTGGGTGCTGCATCTATCCCATAGTCTTTTGCTTTGATTGTCAGGTCTCTGACACCCTTCACAAGGACAGGGACATCTTTTGGTTCCGAACCGAAAACCTCTATAAAAGTCCTGGTGTATATCTTAGACCTGGATTTTATCTCAAAACTCTCTGAACAATTACTGATATCCGCCATTGCTGATACACCACTATTGTAAAGCTGTTCCATCTCATCCTCCATTGCAGTTTTTCTGCCGGCTTCATCTATACTGTTTCTCAACTTATTGATTTGACGGATAAAACCTGCCATTCCTGTATTCTGGGCAAAACATCCTTTAAGATGAGAAAGTTCTATGTGACAATGAGAATTTACAAATCCCGGACAGAGAATGCCATTGTAAAACTCTGTACTCTCAACCTCTTCTTCCAGCTGGCCAATTTCAATTATTGTTCCATCAGTGTGGAGGCAGAGATAACCTCTCCGGATCGGTTGACTGTTCAATGGGAAGAGATATTGGGCCGCTATTTTTCGCATATTCTAAAAATGATTTTCTTTTGGTTGTCAGATTATTGAGCCACCATTGTTCTAATTTTGGAATTTCATACCTGGATGCTAAGCTATCCTGCAGATATATGTGCCAGATAGGTAGTTTATTGGGCGCCAGTATCCAACGGACAGACCTCTCGTACGAATCCATCTCTCTGAAAGAATCGACCTCTTCTATAATATCTCTTATAGGGGCAAGCAGAGACTCTCTATGGTTTTGAGCCGAGATTATCTTTTCTACATTTAACTCTCTCTCTTCAAGAATCTCTTTTGCTTTTATGAAGTAGCTCTTGAGCTTTGCAGGTCTGGGAAGATAGTAATCCATTGTATAAACGAAATCCTCGGTAGTGTAGCCGTATTTATTCAGAATTGGCTCGTATATCAGTGAGGTGTCTGCTTTCTGCATATTTATCTGGCTATTTAGCACAGATCTGTCTGTCATATATATATCAGCCAGTATTTTTGGCAGATCATTGCCATCTATCAAATCCACATCTCTGGAGCAGGAGGTCGCAACCAGAACAGCTAATATGATTATCCTGAAAAATTGATTCATCGCTTTATTTTACAAGCTACAAAGTTAATTTATTATTATTATTTTTGCGGAAAAAATGAGAGTCTTAATAATTGGTTCAGGAGGAAGAGAAAGTGCATTTGCCTGGAAATTAAGTAAAAGTCCTATTTTACAAAAATTGTATTGTGCCCCGGGCAATCCTGGAATAGCAAAAATTGCTACAAATATTGAGATTGACATTAAAGACTTTAGTTTAATCAAACAGGCGGTCTTGCAATATTCTATAGAAATGGTCGTGGTTGGACCCGAGGATCCTCTTGTAAATGGTTTAAGAGATTTCTTTGAAAATGACCTTCAGTTAAAATCCGTAATTTTTATCGGGCCGGACAAGATTGGTGCTCAACTAGAAGGCAGCAAGGATTTTGCAAAGAGCTTTATGCAGAGATGGTCAATACCCACAGCGGGATACAGAAGCTTTGACGTTTCAGAGATGAATGCGGCAGACCGGTATCTTGAATCCCTTGATGCTCCTTATGTATTAAAGGCAGACGGCCTGGCAGCAGGGAAGGGTGTCTTGATTTTGAATGATTTGCCGGAAGCCAAGAGAGAGCTGAGATCTATCCTTAACGGGAAGTTCGGTGCTGCAGGAGAAAGGGTTGTTATTGAGGAGTATCTGAACGGAATAGAGCTCTCGGTTTTTGTATTGACAGACGGCGACAGCTATCTTATCTTGCCAGAAGCCAAGGACTACAAGCGTATAGGAGAGGGGGACAAAGGTCTGAATACCGGAGGAATGGGTGCTGTGTCACCGGTACCGTTTGCTGGCACAGAATTTATGAAGAGGGTGGAGGAGAGAATCATTAAGCCGACTATTGCCGGATTAAAAGCGGATAACATATCATACAAGGGGTTTATTTTTATAGGCCTTATGAATTGTAAGGGGGACCCTTTTGTAATTGAATACAATGTAAGGATGGGCGATCCTGAAACTGAGGCCGTACTTCCAAGGATAAAGAGTGACCTACTTGCTCACTTTGTTGCATTGGGCAAAAGGGAATTATCCAAAGAGAAAATTGAGATCGATCCTCATACAGCAATTACTCTCGTTACTGTATCGGGAGGCTATCCTCAGGAGTACAAAAAAGGGTTCGAAATTTTTGGACTTGAAAGTATGGAAAAGGGTCTGATTTTTCACTCCGGCACAAAATCACAGGATGGTAAAATTGTAACCAACGGAGGCAGGGTGCTTGCAATTACTGTGTTGGAAGAGAGTATAGAAAGAGCAAGAGAATCGGTATATTCAAAGGCTAAAATGATAAATTACAAAGATATTTATTACAGGAGAGATTTGGGAATGGATCTGATGTCTTACAAGGGATAAAAATAATGAAGAGTGTCAGAAAATATCAATTCGTTACTTCTCCTTTCTTTTTAGGGATTTTCTTAATACTCTATTATATATCTGCCCTTTACATTCCTGTCGAAAACAATGAAAGGTGGATTCCGGCACTTATTGGTTTTTTTGATTTTGAATCCTTATCCAGATTTGGATCGGTATCACTGGCAACTATATTTATACTAGCTACAGCCATATCGCTATATATTTTTAACGAGAGAAACCTATTGATTGGTAAAAATGGGATCCTGCTACCGATTATATATCTTATTTTTACTGTTGCAACCCCAAAGACTCTCTATTTTTCAGGTGTTTCCATAGCCTCATTGTTTGTTGTGTGGTCTGTATACTACTCGCTATTTACCAGAAGGGGAGATAAAGAGCTTTTTATCGCCGGTTTTTTAATCTCGTTAGCTGCTCTTTTTGACCCTCATATAACCCTTTTGATACCATTAATTCTCTTCTTTTCACTAAGATCGGCTGTTGTCTCTGCAAGAACGGTAATAGTGGTGTTAAGCTCGATTCTGATTCCCTTTGCCTTTATGTTCTCTTTCAGGTATCTCTTTTTCGAGGATGCTATGTTTTTTGGAGAGATCTATCTTACGGACCTTAAGTCTATCTGTTATCCAAGCCTGAACTTGAAGAATGTAGCCGATATAGTTCTTACTCTGTCGCTCTTCGTCTATCTCTGTTGCTCTATAAACTATGTTCTGAATAACATTAACAGATATAAAACATTGAAATGCAATTCTTTTTCCAGATTTACCTCAATGATAATACTAACTTCGCTGATAGTGATGTTCTATCCGCAGTCGGGAGAGGGGTTGACTCAGATTATTGCAATTCCGGGTTCTGTACTTGTTACAGAATACATCAGTTCAACAGAAAAGCCTACCCGGAAAAGGATAGGCTATCTTCTGATTCTAATTTTCTTATCAATAAGCCGGATTGCGGCTGTTATATAGAACTATATTGTACGACCGGGGTACTGCTTAAGCGCTACCTCAAGACACTTCATTGCTGCTTTCAAATCTTCGATTTTTAGAACATAGGCAATTCTTACTTCATTTAGCCCTTTCCCAGGTGTAGCATAAAATCCCGCAGCAGGGGCAACCATCACGGTTTGATTTTCATAGTTGAACTCCTCAAGTAGCCATTGGGCGAATTTATCGCTGTTGTCAACAGGAAGACGGGCAACCGTATAAAATGCACCCATAGGTTTCGGAGAAAATACTCCCTCCATCTTATTAAGCGCTTCTACCATTACATCTCTGCGTTGCATATATTCCTGACGAACTGCTGCAAAATACTCTTTAGGAGTGGCAAGCGCACCTTCTGCTGCAATCTGGCCATATGCGGGTGAACACAGACGAGCCTGAGCATAGCGAAGGACTGCCTTCATAACCTCTTTGTTTTTGGAAACTATTGCCCCTATGCGTACTCCACAAAGGCTGTATCTTTTAGAAACTGAGTCTATAAGAATTACATTTTGTTCCAAACCTTTAATATGCATGCAAGAAAAGTGTGGCTCGTCAGTATAGCAAAACTCTCTGTAAACCTCATCGGAAAAGATGAACAGACCATGTTTTTTGGCCATCTCACCCAATTTTATTAGTGACTCTTTGGAATAAAGACAACCGGTGGGGTTACCTGGGTTGCAAATGATTATACCCTTCGTCTTAGGGTTGATGAGTTTTTCAAATTCGCTTGCATCCGGAAGGGCAAAACCATCCTCTATGCGGGTAGAGATAGGCTTTAATATCACATCGTTTTGAAGGGCGAATGAGTTGTAATTAGTGTAGAATGGTTCCATTACAATAACCTCATCTGTAGGATTGCAAGTAATTGCCAAGGCTATCTGCAGAGCTTCACTGCCTCCGGTAGTGATATTAATATCATCTGCAGTCACATCTATATTGATGCCCTGGTAATACTTGGCCAGACCTTTTCGGTATGACTCGCTACCTCTGGAGTCTGGATAAGGTATCAGGAGGGGATTGGCATTTTTTACAGCATCAAGTGCCTCTTTTGGAGAAGCTATATCCGGTTGTCCGATGTTTAGATGATAAACCTTAATTCCTCGTTTTTTTGCAGCGTCTGAATAAGGAACCAATTTTCTGATCGGAGACGCAGGCATCTCACTTGCCTTTTTAGATAATGTTAACATTTCTGATATATTTGTTTTTATTTGGTAATTTTTTAAATTAAAAAACAGAACAAAGTTACCGCTTTTTTTTTATCTGACAAGCTCCCGTAAGAACCCCTCTACACCAACTTGCATTTGTGATGCCTTTGCAAAGTAATTATTTGTCAGTATGGCAAAATAGTACATCTCTCCGCCACCTCTCTCCACATATCCGGCATAGCATCTGACATTGGAAAGGGAGCCGCTCTTTGCATGGATTTTTGATTTGTCGCGTTTTTCAACTTTACTTAGAACGTTTTTTAATGTTCCGGGACCACCTGGTTGCGGAAGGCTTCGGAAAAAGTATCCGAAGTTTACGCTTTCTTTAATTGCTGAATAATATTTGCATAAAAACCTTGCCGAAACATAGTTTTGCCGTGATAATCCGCTCCCGTCAACCTGTGTGTATCCTCTTGAAGATAACCCCATTTCGTCTATCAGTCTTAACACTGCTACTCTGGATGAGTCATAGGAACCAACTCCGGTCATCTTTTTTCCAATCATCCTGAACATAGTCTCTGCATAGAAGTTGTTGCTTATCCTGTTAGTAACATTAACAATTGAGGATAATTCCGGCGACTGTGTCTCTCCAATTATTTTAAGTTCATAGAAAGATGGAGCATTGTAAGTTTTTGCATCTTTTACATATGGGTCGCTCATTATACCCCTGCTTGCCAGAAAGTCGCGAAACTCCAACGCGCAGCTAAGCGGTGCAAATTTATTGGAAACAACAACTATAACCGAATCCTTACCTGAAGGCAAAGAACCCTTGAACTCACCGACTTTTGCCAAATCGGATACATAGTACGAACTTCTGTCCCCGGTAGTCGAACCGGAAGAGATTAACCCAATCCTGTACTCCATATCAGGGATCCGGGGGTAGACGCTTTCCAGAAAAACTTTGTCTCCAATATTTTTTCCTGGAACAAATCTGAAGTATTGCGTGTTTTCACAGAAAGAGAGACCTGATGCTCCGCTGCCGAATGAAGGACCAAGGTTACTCCACGACCAGCTTTCAGGGATAGTTTCGTCCGGGAAGAACCTGTCATCTGCAACAATACTTCCGTTTATTCTAGTAATTCCGGCAGCGGATATTGCCTTTGCCCACTCTTCAAAAACCACGGCTATGGGTATTGCTACAGTGTCCTTAGACCCGAGAGTAGGATCTCCTCCTCCAACAATAAAAAGATCGCCATACAATACACCATTCTCAATATAACCTGAGTGTCCGATTTTTGTGACGAACCGGAAATCAGGGCCTAAAATCTTAAGAGAGAGACCTGTAGTGATGGTTTTCATTGTTGAAGCGGTAAGCAACGGCATATCGGGATTCCAAGATGCAACCGTTTTCCCCTTGCTGTCCATAACCATAATGCCAACCACAGCATCTCTGAAGAGTGTGTCAGACTTCATCCGGTCTACATATTTTTGAATAGAGTTACTTTGTCCCGACAATTTTGTGGGCAGTATAAATGCTGTTAAAACAAGCAGCAAAGTGGCAAGCCGTTTCATTTTCTGTTTGATTTGATTATTATGCGAAAGTACAAAATTTGATTAAAGATTTTTTAAAAATATACCTACATTTGCCAAGATAAAATTTTAAAAGATGAGTAGTTTTAGAAAAAGGGCACTTGACGAATTTGCAAGTCACAAAGCAGAAAGATTTTATGTAGAAAGTCAACCTGTCTCTCAATACTTTGGAGAGAATGTCTTCGGTGTAGAAAAGATGCACCGATATTTGTCGGCCGAAGCCTTTGAAGCTGTCCAGATGGCAATAAACTATGGAACAAAGATAGACCGTGCTATAGCAAATCAGATTGCATCCGGTATGAAGTCCTGGGCCATTGAGAGAGGCGCTACCCATTATACACACTGGTTTCATCCACTTACAGACGCAACAGCAGAAAAGCACGAAGCTTTTGTAGACCCTACCAGGAACGGAGGTGTTTTTGAAAATTTTAAGGGTGATGCACTTGTACAACAGGAACCGGACGCATCGAGTTTTCCTACAGGAGGGCTTAGAAACACTTTTGAAGCCAGAGGATATTCTGCGTGGGATCCCACTTCTCCCGCCTTTATTATAGACCAGACACTTTGTATTCCATCTGTATTTGTTGCATACACAGGGGAGTCTCTCGACCATAAAACACCTCACCTGAAATCTTTGCAAGCGCTGGATAAGGCTGCTGTTGAGCTGTGTAAAATGTTCGACCATAAAATTAACAGGGTAAATGTAATGCTTGGCCTGGAACAGGAATATTTCATAGTAGATGAGGCTCTCTACAGGGCAAGACCGGATCTTATGCTATGTAACAGAACTTTGGTCGGACATACTGCAGCAAAGGATCAGCAACTGGAGGATCACTATTTCGGAGCTATTCCGTCACGCGTGATGGCCTTTATGAAGGACTTCGAGACGGAGGCTTATAAACTTGGCGTAGTGTTGAAGACTCGTCACAATGAGGTTGCTCCCAATCAGTTTGAATTCGCACCATACTATGAGGAGGCAAACCTGTCTGTAGATCATAATCTTATGATGATGATCCTTATGAGAAAAATTGCCAAAAAACATAAGCTGAAGGTTATTTTTCATGAGAAACCTTTCGCTGGTGTAAATGGGTCCGGAAAGCACTGCAATTGGTCAATGGTTACAAATACGGGGGTAAATCTATTGTCTCCGGGTAAAACTCCAAGGACAAACCTGCAGTTTCTAAGCTTCTTTGCATCTGTAATAAGAGCTGTGTATGAGCACCACCATCTGCTGATGGCCGGTGTTGCCTCCCTTAACAACTCATACAGGCTGGGCGGGGGCGAAGCGCCTCCGGCAGTAATGTCAGTTTTCATTGGTACAACACTAACCTCTGTTTTGGATTCTATTGAGAATATGTCAATAACGGATGACTCTTCTCAGGACATAAGCAAGCTGAAACTGGACATTGTAAACAAGATCCCGGAAATACTACCTGATAATACAGACAGAAACAGAACCTCTCCTTTTGCATTTACAGGTAACAGATTTGAGTTCAGAGCAGTAGGCTCGTCTGTGAATGTCGCTTCAGCAATTTTTATCCTTAATGCCTCTGTTGCTCAACAGTTGACAAGATTCAGAAACCTTACCGAAGATCTTATTAAATCCGGAACACCTAAGGAGGAGGCTCTTCTTCAGATTATCAGGCAATTTATAAAAGAGTCAAAACTAATCAGATTCGAAGGGAACGGTTATAGTAAGGAGTGGCAGGAAGAGGCTAACAGACGAGGACTGAAAGGGATTTCAGATGTTCCGGAGGCTTTCAAGACATTTTTGGAAGAGAAAAGCATTAAGCTGATGAATGAGACTGGCGTTTTGACTGAGAGGGAGGTGGAAGCCAGATACGAGGTCATGAATGAGACCTTCATAAAGAAAATGCAGATTGAAGCAAGAGTAATCGGAGACCTGACCATTAACCATATTATCCCTACAGCAATCAAATTTCAGAATTCGCTGATGGATAATGTTCTTGGAATTAAAGAGCTATTCGGACCGGAAGAATATAAAACCATGTCCGAGAATCAACTGGTTATAATCAAAAAAATATCTGGCTATATACAGAGGCTCAGGGACGATTCTCATTCGATTGTCGAAGCCAGAAAGGAGGCTAACCAAATTGCAAACTATCCCGATAGAGCTGCAGCATACTCAACTAATGTTTTACCCTATATTTTCAAAATACGCACAGTGGTTGACAAGCTTGAAATGTTGGTGGATGATGAGCTATGGCCTTTGCCAAAATACAGGGAATTAATGTTCTGGAGATAGTTTAAGGTGTGATTAACCAAATATCAATTTATGTCTGAAAAAAGCACAGAGGCAACCAGATATTCTCAGAGAGGAGTTTCATCTTCCAAGGATGATGTACACAAGGCTATCCAGAATATTGACAAAGGACTTTTTCCAAAGGCTTTCTGCAAAATCGTTCCGGATTATCTTGGTAATGACCCGGAATATTGCCTGGTAATGCACGCAGACGGTGCAGGAACAAAATCTTCACTTGCCTATGCATACTGGAGAGAAACAGGGGAAATGAGTGTATGGAGCGGTATTGCCCAGGATGCAATTGTGATGAACACAGACGACCTTATCTGTGTGGGAGCATGCGATAACATAATTTTATCGTCCACAATTGGTCGCAACAAACATAGGATACCAGGAGAGGTAATTTCAAAAATTATCTCAAGTTCTCAGGAATTTGCAGATAAAATGGCGAGGTATGGAGTAAATATTTCTTTGACGGGGGGAGAGACCGCCGATGTAGGAGACTTGGTTCGGACAATAATTGTAGATAGTACGGTCTGTGCCCGTTTAAAAAAGTCGGAAGTCATCGATAATGCCAATATTAAAGCCGGAGATGTAATCATTGGCCTTAGCTCATATGGCCAGGCAGTATACGAGGATGAGTACAACGGAGGTATTGGAAGTAATGGGTTAACCTCTGCCCGGCACGATCTCTTCTCATCATATGTTGGTTCTAAGTATCCGGAAACTTACAATAATCAGATTCCAAAGGACCTGGCCTATACAGGCAAAAAAAGACTGGATGAAATCGAGCCGGAGACAGGAATAAATTATGGAAAGCTGGTGTTGTCACCTACCCGTACTTATGCCCCTGTGATAAAAGAGGTACTCAAGTATTACCGGAAAGATATCCACGGAATGGTTCACTGTTCCGGGGGGGCACAGACAAAGGTTCTGAACTTTATTGAAAAGCTCAGGGTTATTAAGAATAATCTCTTTCCTGTTCCTCCTTTGTTCAGAGCCATTCAACAGGAGTCACTGACTCCCTGGGAGGAGATGTACAAGGTGTTTAATATGGGGCATCGAATGGAGATATATGCCGATGAAAAAGTAGCAGAGGGTCTGATTAGAATTTCACAAAGTTTTGGTATTGATGCTCAGATTATTGGCAGGGTAGAGGCTGCAAAAAATGCATCTGTGGAACTCCGTACCGAATTTGGAGAGTTTATTTATGAAAAAAATAATTAGATATAATGGTTTATTTACCGACTATTTCTCACGAGGAGATCGATGCACTGCAACCTGCCGCTTTTAAAGGGGAGGTTATAGTTGTTGAAGAGAAATCCAAAGAGTATAAGGATGCAATTGAGTATCTTTCAAATCAGAGAATTATTGGATTTGACACAGAGACAAAACCTATGTTTCAGGCAAATGCAAAAAAAAATGATGTAGCTCTGCTCCAGCTCTCAGGAACAGACCATGCCTATATTTTCCGGCTCACCTTACTGGGGTTGCCTGATGATCTGTGCAAAATATTATCTTCCAATAAGATAATCAAAGTAGGTGCTGCTGTTCATGATGATATCCGGGGTCTTCAGAGGTACACTAAATTCACGGCAAAAGGCTTTGTAGATTTGCAGACAATTGGCATAAACTGGGGTATTAAGGAGAAGAGCGTGAGAAAAATGGCTGCAATAATACTTGGCGTTAAAATTTCTAAATCTCAGCAACTATCAAACTGGGAGGCGCACGAGCTCTCGCAAGCTCAGATACAGTATGCAGCAATTGACGCCTGGGCTTGTCAGAGAATGTATTTAAAGCTATTGAGCACACCAAAGGAGATTGCACAAGAGATAAAATCATGACAAGAATAATTTTAAAGAGAGGAAGAGATGAATCTATGAAGCGATTTCATCCGTGGGTCTTCTCAGGAGCAATTCATCATATAGAAGGAGATCCGTGGGAGGGAGAGATTGTTGAGGTCTGCTCTTTTGATGGCGACTTGCTTGGCTGTGGACACTATCAGATTGGTTCGATATCCGTAAGAATCCTTAGTTTTGATTCTCTGGCACTCTCTCCCGACTTCTGGAAGCTCAGAATTGGTGCCGCATATAAAACACGTACGGCAATGGGTTTGACCGGTTCTGCCACTACAAATGCATACAGGCTTGTACACGGCGAGGGGGATTTCCTGCCTGGTCTTATAATTGATTTCTATAATGGAACTGCGGTGATTCAGACTCACTCTGCCGGAATGTTCGTCTCAAGAGATAAGATCGTTGAGGCTCTCAGGTATGTTTATGGCTCTGAATTGGTAGCTGTTTACGACAAGAGTTCAGGCGGATATCTGTTTGGAGTTTCAAAGTCCCCGGTTCAGATTATTGAGAATGGACACCTTTTTTCAGTAGACTGGGAAGGTGGTCAGAAAACCGGTTTTTTTCTGGATCAACGCGAAAACCGGCAACTTGTAAAGCAATATTCGCCTGGACGCAGAGTTTTGAACCTTTTCTGTTATACAGGTGGTTTCTCAATATATGCTTTGGCCGGAGGGGCCTCTTCGGTAGATTCTGTTGACAGTTCGCAAAAGGCTGTGGATATGATGGAGAGTAATATTACTTTAAACAGAGTAGCAGGTTTGATAAAAGCAGATGTTCCCCACAGAGGAATATGTGAAGATGCAATAGGGTTTGTTAAGGAAAATATTACTAATCAGTACGATATGATAATCTTGGACCCGCCGGCATTTGCAAAACATAGAGGTGCTGTCTCAAATGCATTGAGAGCGTATCAACGTCTGAATGCAGCAGCAATCGAAAGAGTGGCTCCAGGTGGAATAATTTTTACCTATAGCTGTTCTCAGGTTGTAGACAAGATTGCTTTTGCACAGGCTGTTTTTTCTGCAGCAGTCCAGACCGGCAGGAGTGTGAAAATATTGCACAGGTTATCTCAGCCTTGCGACCACCCTGTAAATATCTACCATCCTGAGGGAGAGTATCTTAAGGGGTTGGTTTTGTTTGTAGAATAATATCGGTAAGATGGAAAAATTAATTATACCTGCCGGGGATAAGACCCGGGTTTATGAGGCTCTGATTCCCCAGATTAAATCCCTTACAGAGGGGGAAAACGATCTGTATGCGAACCTGGCCAACATTACTGCTGTACTAAAGGAGTCGTTCAACTTTTTTTGGGTTGGCTTTTATCTTGTAAAATCAGATAACTCGGAATTTGGCAACTCATTAGTTTTAGGTCCGTTTCAGGGTCCCATAGCCTGCACAAGAATTGCATACGGCAAAGGGGTTTGCGGAACTGCCTGGAAACAGGCGAAATGTCTGAATGTACCGGATGTGGATCAGTTTCCGGATCATATTGCCTGTAGTTCATCTTCCCGTTCAGAGATAGTTGTGCCGGTTTCATCGAGGAACGAAATAATTGCTGTGCTGGACATTGACAGTGTAGAGCTTAACACTTTCGATTCTACCGATGAAAAATATTTAAAAAAAATTGTCTCTTGTATTAAGTAAAAAATTACATTTGCAAAGATTTATAATTACACAATCCGAAAGAGACATCAAATGAAGACCTTCAGCGCATCCTTTTTCTTCTTCTATCATTATTATTTCTTTAGTCACAAAAGGGAGTTTATGCGTTATTGTCTTTAAAAAATAAATTTAAATGATAAATGTTGAGACTCCGTGTTACGGGGCCTTTTTTTTTGTAAAAAATGAAAAATAACCTTCCAAAAATCCAGCCTGCAGTCAGAAGCGAACTTGTAAAAGAGTATTACTTTTCACGGAAACTTAAAGAGATAGACCAAATGCAAAAGGCAGGCAAAGAGATTATTAACCTGGGCATAGGCAGCCCCGATCTGCCTCCGTCAAAGTCTACTGTCGATATTTTATACCAATCGGCAGTGGAGAACGAGAATCACGGATATCAAAGTTATAACGGTATACCGGATTTACGACAGGCTTTTGCAGATTGGTACAAAAGATATTTTGGAGTGACGCTTGATCCTGCCAATGAAATTCTCCCGCTAATCGGGTCAAAGGAGGGTATAATGCATATCAGTATGGCATTTGTCAACCCTTCGGAAGAGGTTCTTATACCCAATCCGGGGTACCCTACATATACCTCAGTCACAAAACTGGTGGGAGGCGAAGTTGTTAATTATAAATTGGATGCCGAACACGACTGGTACCCCGATTTAAAACAACTTGAAGAGAGGGATCTGTCCAAAACAAAAATAATGTGGTTGAATTACCCTAATATGCCGACAGGCAAGAGAGCAACCCTTAAGTTGTTCGATGATCTTGTGAAATTTGCTCACAAGCACAATATCCTTCTATGCAACGACAATCCTTACAGTTTTATTCTTAACAAGGAATACCTGAGCCTTCTATCGGTTGATGGTGCAAAAGAGGTTGCGCTGGAGTTAAACTCCCTGAGTAAGTCGCACAATATGTCGGGATGGAGAATAGGGATGGTTGCAGGGCACTGCGATTATATCTCGAGTATAATAAAGATTAAGAGCAATATGGATTCGGGAATGTTCAAACCACTTCAATTGGCGGCAGTAGAGGCACTGAGTTGTGATGATGACTGGTATGAGTCTATGAATGAGGTATATCAAAAAAGACGGAAGGTTGCAGAAAAAATATTGGATACTCTTAACTGCGAATACGATCCTAATCAGACCGGTCTCTTTTTATGGGGCAGGGTACCACCTTCATACAAAAACGGAGAGGAGCTTTCAGATTTAGTATTGAACAAAGCTTCCGTATTTATTACACCGGGGTTCATTTTCGGGGACCAGGGAGAAAACTATGTACGCATATCGTTATGCGCAAACGAAGATTTACTCAATAAAACAATTAACCGTCTGAATAAAATAGTATGAAAGTTTGTATTGTAGGGCTAGGCTTGATTGGAGGTTCACTCGCCATGGATCTTAAAAGGCGAGGTTTTGCGGAACTGGTTATAGGAGTGGACAATAACATTAGACATCAGAGTATTGCCCAGTTGACAGAATTGGTAGACGAAATTGATTCTCTGGAAAATGGGACTGACAGAGCGGATTTGATAATCCTTTGCACCCCTGTCGACAAAATCAGAGAGTTGCTGCCGCAAATTCTGGAACGCGTTGCCGGAAGTACAAAAGTAGTAACAGATGTTGGGTCTACAAAATCGGAAATTGCATTGGCTGTATCCGGTAACTCCGGCAGGGGAAGATATGTTGCTGCCCATCCCATGGCCGGAACAGAGTATTCAGGTCCACTTGCCGCAATAGGGAAGTTATTTGACTATAAACATGTAATCATTTGTGACAGAGAATTATCGGATGGGGACGCTCATCAAAGGGTTCTGGATATGTTTAAGATCCTTAACATGAAGGTCTCATATATGGACTCTTCCGTTCACGATCTTCACGTTGCCTATGTTTCACATATCTCTCACATAACATCATTCTCTTTGGCTTTGAGCGTTTTGGAAAAAGAGAAGGATGAGGAGAGTATAATGACTCTGGCGGCAGGGGGCTTTGAATCGACAGTACGCCTTGCAAAAAGCAATGCAGATACCTGGGCTCCTATTTTTATACAGAATTCGGACTATATCATCGAGGTTCTGGATACCTACATCGAAAAAGTTAATCTTTTCAGAAAACTCATACAACAGGGCGATTCTGTGGCTCTATGTAAATTAATAGACAAGGCAAACGAAATCAAGAAAATATTAAACTAAAATAATCATGACAATACAATTATCTGTGAAACCGATAAAACAGTGGAGTTTTTATAAAGAGCGTCCGTTGATGATATGCGGACCGTGCAGTGCGGAGACAGAAGATCAATTGATGGAAACGGCTCGCCAGTTGGCAAAAACTGGCAAAGTTGACATATTCAGGGCAGGTATCTGGAAACCAAGAACAAGACCGGATGCTTTTGAAGGGGTTGGAAAAGAGGGACTTAAGTGGCTTAGAAGTGTAAAGAGAGAGATTGGATTGCCCACTGCAACCGAGGTGGCAAATGCAAATCATGTAAATGAGGCGTTGAAATTTGGAGTTGATGTGTTATGGATAGGAGCCCGGACTTCTGCAAATCCATTTGCAATGCAGGAGATTGCAGATGCATTGCAAGGAGTTGAGACAACTGTACTTATAAAAAACCCTGTCAACCCCGATCTTGAATTATGGATTGGTGCAATCGAACGGATAAACAGAGCCGGAGTGACCCAGATAGGAGCCGTTCACCGTGGTTTTTCTGCTTACGAGCGTACTACATATCGCAACCAACCCAAGTGGCAACTTCCAATAGAGCTTCGCAGAGCACTTCCTGAAATTCCTTTAATGTGTGATCCAAGCCATATAGGAGGGGCAAGAAGGTTTATTTATGAGATATCTCAAAAGGCTATGGATCTGAATTATGATGGATTGATGATAGAGTCGCACTGCGATCCTTCGAAAGCACTCAGTGATAAAAACCAGCAAGTTACACCCAACGACCTTATGGAGTTACTCAGCAGGCTAATACTTCGCCAGCCGGTTTCCAATGATAACCGATTTCTGGATGTTCTTAATGAATTGAGGAGTCAAATTGATATTTATGACGACCAACTGCTTGATCTTCTCGAACAAAGAATGAGCGTAGCCGATACAATAGGAAGCTACAAGAAAGCGAACAACATAACAATATTGCAAAGTTCCAGATGGGAGGAGATAATTCAAAAAGCAACAGTCAAAGGTGCCTCTAAGGGTCTAAGCGAAGAATTTATCCAGTTACTCTTTAAGGCGGTTCACCAGGAGTCAATAAATCATCAGAACAAGATTATGAATTCTTAATAATATATATATATATATATATAATGTCAATCACTTTGCAGATATTTTGGACATTGTCTAATAATCCGGATGCCGGGAAATAACATCAGGTAAAATGCAGATTCATAATCAGACAAAAGCTATGATTTTGGGATGCTTTGTGGTGCTCTTCTGGGCCACGGTGGCAACTGCATTCAAAATTGCACTATCGGAGATTTGTTATGTTCAGCTTCTGTTAATCGCTTCTATTACTGCATTGGTTGTATGCTTTTTAGAACTTTTAAGAACAAAAAAACTATATCTTCTAAAGAGTTTGATCAAGAACAAAAGAGAGTTGTTCAAAGGGGCTTATCAGGGATTACTAAATCCGTTTTTATATTACCTGCTTTTGTTTAAAGCCTATTCTCTTCTCCCTGCACAAATTGCCCAACCTCTCAATTACTCCTGGCAGGTTGTACTGATTCTGATGATGGCTGTTTTCTATAAACAGAAACTGAGTCTATTACAAATATTCGGAGTTCTGGTTAGTTTTACCGGAATACTATTTCTGTCATCAAACAGCTCTGCAGACACCTCCGGATCTCTCTCTGTATTGGGCATCGTGTTAGCCTTGGGCAGCGCTTTTATATGGGCAACATATTGGATTTCGAAATTGGACAACAAGGTAGATTCTACTGTAGAACTCTTTGTTAACTTCCTCTTCGGATCTGCCTATCTGATTATCATAAGCCTTTTTACACCTATGGAGTGGCCCTCGGTCAAGGCGCTCTCGGCCGGTATATATGTGGGATGTTTCGAAATGGGAATTACATTCATTCTTTGGGCTAAAGCTCTTCAACTTGCCACCAACAGAGTCTCGCTTGCCCAGATTACTTACCTATCACCGCTTCTCTCACTGTTTTTGATTCATTTCATTTTAGGGGAGAGGATTGGGTATCTGACAATTCTTGGTCTTCTCTTTGTGATAGCAGGCATTCTTATAAGCAATGTAAAAATGAGCAAATTGGCGAAAACCAAAGCTTAGGATTTGTCTAATCGAAAAATTTTAAATATCTTTACAACCTTTTAACAAAGGTACCCTGGCCGAGTGGTTAGGCACCGGTCTGCAAAACCGTGAACAGCAGTTCGAATCTGCTGGGTACCTCATCGAAAAAAGAGGATGTCTGAAATATTTTTGGCATCCTCTTTTCTTATATTTTCTGATGGAATTTGGCAATACCATCTTCTAAAAATTTTACGAAAGCGTTAACATCGAGGTTGTATCCCCTGGATTGTATCAGTTGACTTTCGTCGTTAGGGTTCAGGAGTGCGTAGTAAGGCTGTGCATTTACATTGAACTTAGTCATTGCAAGGTGTGAGTTTATCTTACCTATGCTTTTCAGTACCCTTCCGCTCCTGTTTGTAACCCAGTCCTTCTCGTCGGCCTCCTTCTTGTCATCGGCGTAGAGGGCCAGAACAACATAATCTTCTTTAAGCATCTTGAGTACGCGTGGGTTCGACCATACCCTGGACTCCATTTCACGACAGTTGACACAGCCATGTCCTGTAAAATCTACAAACAATGGCTTGTTCACCGATTTGGCATATTCGACAGCCTCCTTGTATTCGAAGAACCCTTGCAAACCGTGTGGCAGATGCAGAAAATCACTGTACTTTGCTTTGCCGGGGCCTCCCTTTTCGGAACTGGCTTCGGTGTTATTTCCGGACACTCCGTCTACAAGTGAAAAGTCCTGACTGGTAATAGGTGGCAGATAACCGGAAAGTGCCTTGAGAGGCGCTCCCCACATTCCCGGAATCATATAGACTACAAAGCTGAAGACTATTATAGAGAGTGATAGCCTGCCAACGCCCAGGTGCTCCATTTTTGTGTCGTGGGCGAAGCGTATCTTGCCGAGCAGATAAAACCCAAGAAGTGTAAAGACAACTATCCAGATGGCAAGGTATACCTCCCTGTCCAGTATCCCCCAATGGTAGGTCTGATCGGCTACACTCAAAAACTTGAAGCCAAGCGCTACCTCTATGAAGCCCAGTACAACCTTGACAGAGTTGAGCCATCCTCCCGACTTGGGAAGATCTTTTAACAGTGAAGGGGCAAATGCAAATATTGTAAAAGGAAGAGCAAATGCAGTGGAGAAGGCAAGCATGGTAACAATCGGCTGCCATATCTCACCCTGTGTAGATTTAATAAGTATTGTACCTACAATAGGACCTGTGCAGGAGAATGAAACCAATACAAGTGTGAGAGCCATAAAGAAAACCCCTATTATACCCCCTTTATCCGATTTGGAATCGGATTTGTTTACCATCCAGCTTGGAAGAACAATCTCAAATGCACCAAAGAAGGATGCTGCGAAGATCATAAATATAAGGAAGAAGAGAATGTTTGGTATCCAGTTTGTTGCCAACCAGTTAAAGATGTCTGCAGTAACTGTCTCCCCTCCGGCAAAATAGGTAATGGCAATTATTACGGCAACAGGAATGGTGTACAGTGCAACGATGAAGATGCCGTACATGGTGGCCATAATCTTGCCCTTGGCCTTGTTTTCGCTACCCTTGAGAAAGAAGGATACTGTCATAGGTACCATCGGAAATACGCACGGAGTAAGAAGCGCTGCAAAACCCCAGAGTATTGCCTCTATTATTACTGCCCAGATGGAGCCCTCCTTTTCAGGCTGAGAGTCTGTTGGTGCAGATATTGCCGCACTGTTATCAACATATGTGCCCGCTGGGGCAGCTGTAGTGTCGGGAGCAGTGCCGGCATCTTTAACAGCTGTGTTTTCTGCAGCAGTTTTGCCTTTTACGGTGGTAGCTGCAGCTACTACACCGGTTGCAGGGGGTAGGTTTATTTTAAAATCCTTTTCGGTGGGAGGCAGGCAGGTACCGTTATCACAGGTCATCCACTCGATAGTTGCCAATATAGCAGTAGAGTCTTTCGAAGTAACTTCCACCTTCTGAGCTACAATAACCTTATCCTCACAAATCCCGATCTCCATCCCAAACATCTGATCAAAAATCTTGGTAACCTTTGTCTTAATATAGTTTTTGCCCACGAGCTTTGCGTCTGAGGGCAATTCCACTATCAGAGCAGTCGGGTTAGGACCATCTTCGTACGGACCGAGGTCGTAGATATGCCAATCCGATTTTCCTTCATCAAAAATTCCGATTGCCTGTACTTCATAGATGTTGCCTTCTACATGGCTGACCTTGCTGCTCCATTTGATTGGCTGTGAAACCATTTGAGCCGTAAGTGCAGAACACAGGAGCAAAGAGATTAAAGTGGTTAGAGTAAGTTTAAGATTTTTCATTTTTTTTGACCGATTATCTAATAATTCAGGAAGTAATAGTGCAACAAATTATGTGCCAACAGGGCAATGCGTAAGTTTGCTATATGTTTGTAAATAGGCCCAAAACAAAAAATCTGCCCCTTTTGGAACAGATTCTATCAAATTATACCTGATACGATGTTACAACTCTTCAAAATTTACATCTGAGAAAGAGTTTGCACCACCCTCTTTTTGTACTTTTTCAGTCATTACAGGGGCCTTTTCTCTAATGTACTGTATAATTTCTTCCAAGCCCTGTGAAAACTTTTCGAAATCTTCCTTGTATAAGAAAATTTTGTGCTTGTCATAAACAAACCTTCCATCCCTGTCTAATCTTCTTTTGCTTTCAGTGATGGTAAGGTAGTAATCGTTGTTTTTAGTTGCCTTAACATCAAAGAAATAGGTGCGTTTCCCCGCTCTAACCGGTTTCGAAAAAACATCATCCCCGTTGCGCTCCTGCGCTTCTGCATTGTCAAAATCTTCAAAATACATTTTTGTCGTTTTTAAATTTCTTTCACAAAGATAAAATTATTTTTTGTGCACAAAAATCTATCTTTGTAAAATATTAATAAATATTTTTTTATGATTAGCAGAAGATTGATTCGTGTAAAAGTTTTTAAGGTTCTATTCAGTAGGATTAATTCCGGATCGGACTCTTTCTCGGGGGCGGAAAAGGAATTACTGCTCAGCTGCGACAAGACTCTGGAGTTATATTACTTTATTTCGTTGTTGCCAATTGCCCTTAAAAAGGTTGCCGAGATAAAAATTGAAGCTGGTTTAAAAAAATTTCAGCCTACTCCGGAGGAGAAGGATCCAAACAGAAGGTTTGTAGATAATCTTATGATTGCAAAGCTGGAATCCAACGAGGCTCTTATTAAGTTTTGCGAAGGTAACGGGCTGCGCTGGAATGAATATGAAACTTTTGTGAAAAAACTTTTTGCAACACTTACCAAAAGAGATTATTACCAGGAGTATATGGCTTCATCCACTGTCAGTTTTGAGGAAGACCTTAAATTTGTTATCAACTTTTTTGAGGAAGAGCTTGAGGATAACGAAGAACTCTACACCATTCTTGAAGACAGCAACCTTTACTGGATTGACGATCTGGCATTTGTTATCAACATTATATTGAAGAAACTCTACGGACAGAAATCAAACTCAAAGATTGTTCATCCTCAGGTTTTTATGAAAGAAGATGATAGAGAATTTGCATTGAGACTTTTGACCCAGGCGATGATAAATTATGATGAATATATTGAGTTGATGACCAAATATGTTTTAAACTGGGATCCTGACCGTTTGGCGGCAACCGATACCTCCCTGATAGTACTCGGGATTACAGAAGCAATATCATTCCCAAACATTCCGTTAAAGGTGACCATTAACGAATACGTGGAATTAGCAAAATATTACAGTACCCCAAACAGCAAAGTCTTTGTAAACGGGATTCTGGATAAGATATTGCTTGGATTACAACGAGACGGAAAAATTGAAAAAAGCGGCAGAGGTTTGGTAGGCTCAATAGAATAGTTAATTTTGTAAAAATTTTTAAATAAGAATAAAATGAATTTTCTTGTAATTCTTCAAACACAGCCAGCAGGTGGCGGAGCAGGTAACTGGAGTTTCTTAATTATGATGGGCCTTATCTTTGTGGTAATGTACTTTTTTATGATTCGCCCACAGCAAAAGAAACAAAAGGAGCTTGTTAAATTCCGCAACAGCCTTCAAAAAGGCGACAAAGTTATTACAATGGGTGGTATCTACGGAGTAATTGTAGAGGTTAAGGAGCAATATGTTCTGGTGGAGGTAGATAGTAATGTTAAACTGAGAGTAGATAAATCGTCTCTTGTAAAAGATCCATCGGACATACAACCTAACAAATAGTTTTAGCTTTATGATAAAGCTGGGAAAACTAAAGATTTCTTACGAGAGAGGCAGACAAGTCTTACTTTTTTTGTTCTGCCTCTTTCTTGCTTTTATCATATGGTCAATTCACAAACTTTCTGCAGACTACAGCATCTATTTGAATTATAAGGTAAATGTAACAACAGATCTCCATGGAAGAGCAGCAGAAGCCTCCTCGAACAATTTGCTTACAATAAAGGGAAGAGCAAGCGGTATATATATATTACAACATAGATATATTAAAGATGGAAGTTCCGTTTACATTGATGTTGACAGACGCTTGTTTAAAAGAACTTCATCGGATAATGATGGATATTACCTTTTCAGTAGAGATGTCCGGGATAAACTAAGCGAGAGTTTTGGCGATGATTTTGAAATTGAAAACTTTTCAGTTGACACACTTTTTTTTAATTTTCCAAGACAGACAAACCGGAGAGTACCGATTGCCTCAATGTATTCAGCTACATTTAAAAATCAGTATATGGCGTTGGAAAAAATGAAGCTGGTCCCTGATTCGGTTACTGTTTACGGAGATTATTCATTATTACAAAATATCGACTCTATAAGAACAGATAATCTCAACTTTGAAAATCTTGAGGTAACAAAGACTGGTGTTGTTAAGTTAAGTGAGGTTCGTGGAGTAAGATTCTCTAAAAAAGAGGTTTACTATACCCTCGAGGTAGAGAGATATATAGAAAAAAGTTTAATGGTTCCTGTCGGAGTGATAAATTCACCTGCGGATAAAGTAATTAACCTTTTTCCTGCAGAGGTAAAGATGATATACAGAATCCCTTTCAAATCTGCTCAGAAAACAGCAGAGGAGAAGTTTAAAATAAATATTGACTTCAACGATATTATTAATTCAATAAACTCGTTTGTGGAGCCAAAATTAGAAATTATGTCCGGTGATGTTTTATCCTTTAGCTTTGATCCACAATTTGTCGAATGCAGGATTATTGAAAAATTTAACCAGTAGAGAAAATGTTCTGTTTTGCATGTACAGGTGGCATAGGGACCGGAAAGTCCTATGTAGTGAGAATTTTCTCTGCACTAGGGATACCTGCATATATTGCAGATGACAGAGCAAAGGAGTTATACAATATAGATAAGGAGCTTTTGGGAAAGCTTGTAGACACATTGGGGAACGAAATTGTTGTTGACGGGAAATTACAGCGAAGCGTAATGGCAGGTAAGATCTTTTCAAATAAGAAACTTTTATTGAAGATTAACAATATTGTTCATCCCAGACTCCTTGAAGACTTTTATGAATGGAGGGAAGAACAGGAGAAGAAAGGGGTTAAAATGATTATTTACGAATCGGCAATCTTCCTTGAAACTCCAATTTTTCATCCGATTGCAGATAAAGTTATTGTAGTGACTGCACCGGAATATGTAAGAATTAAAAGGGTCATCAAAAGAGATAATATTGATGAACACCTTGTAAAACAGAGAATTAATAGACAATGGATAGACGAGAAACGGTTTAAGATGGCAGATTTCATTATATTTGCAGATGGAAAAAGAGCAGTATTACCACAGATATTGCATATAATTGACGAAGTAAAAAAGAATTTATAGTAAAAAATATGGGTTACGGTAAATGGATTACAGGTGCTATCGGATGGGCCCTGGGAGGACCGATAGGAGGTATTTTAGGTTTTGCAGTTGCATCCCTGTTTGAGGGAATAGATAAACACGTGGCAGGTACTCCTTATAGCAGGACTGAGGAGAGGAATAGCTTTCTGGTATCTCTGCTGGTAATGTCTTCATCTGTAATGAAGGCAGACGGAAGAGTAATGAAATCTGAGCTGGACTTTGTAAAAAGATTTATTAAACAAAACTTTGGAGAAGATGCAGCAACAGAATCCTCTCGGCTTTTAAGGGACATACTTAAAAAAGAGGTAGATATCAATGCGGTTGGAGCCCAGATTCAAGGATATATGAACCATGACTCGAGGTTACAACTGCTCCATTTTCTTACAGGAATAGCGCTTGCAGATGGAACAGTAAGCAGCGACGAGCTGATTGTTCTCAGAAAAATAGCTCTGTCACTGGGCATTTCCCAAAATGAGAGCGAATCAATATTTGCAATGTTCGATAAGGGTGTTGATGCTGCTTATCAAGTGCTGGAAATCGACAAATCAGCAACCGATGAGGAGGTTAAAAAGGCATATAAACGACTCGCTGTGAAGCACCATCCCGACAAAGTATCCAATTTAGGATCAGATGTACAGAAAGCTGCAGAAGAAAGATTTAAAAGCATTTCAGAAGCTTATGAAAAAATTAAAAAAGATAGAAATATTGTTTAATTTATAATTGAAGATGAAAACTAATTTACAAAAGATCTTATCCATATCTGGACAGCCCGGATTATTTCTTTACATTTCTCAAGCCAATGCAGGGGTAATTGTTGAATCGCTTTCAACAAAGAAGAGAGGTATTTTTGGAATGAGTGCAAGATTGACATCCCTGTCAGATATATCTGTATATACCACAGAAGAGGAGGTACCTCTTCATAAAATTCTGTCGAAAATGCATGAACTGCTTCAGGATAATGCTGCACCGGATCCGAAATCAAACCCTGAAGTTTTAAAAAAGTTCTTTGCAGACGTTCTTCCGGACTATGACAGAGATAAATTTTATGTGTCTCATATGAAAAAGGTTATTGAATGGTACAATGCTCTTGCAGAGTATGCAAGTTTAGACTTTGAATTGCCAGAAGAGTCAAAGGATGAGACAACTAAAGAGCAATAATGGTAAAAAAGGTACAGTTAATATCCTTAGGATGTTCTAAAAATAAAGTAGACTCGGAACACCTGTTAAGACAGATTTTTTCATCGGGAATTATTATCTCACCAGAAGGGGAAGATTTGAAAGAAGCGGGCGTTAATATTGTAATAATCAATACCTGCGGTTTTATCAAGGATGCAAAGAAGGAGTCGATTGACACAATTTTTTCTGCTGTTGATGCAAAACGAAGAGGTTATATTGAGAAAATATTTGTTTTCGGATGTCTTTCCCAAAGGTATTCTCAAGAGTTGAAGGATTCAATTCCAGAAGTAGATGGCTTCTTTGGTGTATTTGATGCTAAATCCGTTTTGGCAGCACTTGGTGGAAACTGGAATGACTCCCTTAACTGCCAGAGGTATCTGACAACTCCTTCACACTACGCATATCTTAAGATTTCAGAAGGGTGCGACAGAGTGTGTTCATACTGCTCGATTCCCCTCATACGGGGCCCTCACAAATCGACACCGGTGGAATCACTTGTAGATGAAGCCACTTACCTTGCAGACAAAGGTGTTAAAGAGCTTATTGTTATAGCACAGGACACCACCTACTACGGTGTTGACCTCTATAAAGAGAGAAGAATATCTCAGCTGATCGAACGGCTGGGAGATGTAAAAGGTATCGAGTGGATACGAATCCTTTACTCGTATCCGGCTGTTTTTCCGGAATCACTCCTTGATGTAATGGCAAACCATCCGAAAGTTTGCAAATACTTAGATATTCCATTGCAGCATATTTCAGACAAGGTGCTGGAAAATATGAGAAGATCGGTTGATGGTACGCAAACCAGAAGACTGGTAGAAAAACTCAGAAAGAAAGTACCGGAGATTGTACTCAGAACTACTATGATTGTAGGACATCCGGGTGAAGACGAGCAGGCTTTTGAAGAGTTACTCTCCTTTGTAAAAGAGGCAAGATTTGAAAGGTTGGGTGCCTTTACCTACTCTGAGGAGGAGGGTACCTGGGGCGCACAGAACCTTCGCGATACAATAAGACCGAAGGTAAAAGAGGAGAGATATGAGAAGCTGATGGAGGTTCAATCGGCAGTTTCGCTCAGCTATAACCGCTCCCGTGTAGGAACCATAGAGAGGGTACTGGTAGATTCGGTAAGCGATGGAATTATAGTTGCAAGAAGTCAGAAAGAGAGCCCGGAGGTAGACGGAGAGGTGTTGATAGGTCTCAAGAGCTTGCCAAAAGATTTCGATTCTAAAAATATTATTGGTACATTTGTTGATGTACAGGTAGAGAGTGCAGATGAATACGATCTGCTTGCAAAAATTATTTAAAATATAGAAATTTTATTATGAAGTTATTAGAGGGAAAAGTTGCACTTATAACCGGAGCCGCAAGAGGAATAGGAAAAGCGATTGCTGTTAAGTATGCTTCCGAGGGTGCAGACATTATCTTTACAGATTTGGTAATTGATGAAAATGGCGAAGCAACAAAAAAAGAGCTTGAATCATATGGTGTGAAAGTTCTGGCTATCGCATCAAACGCAGCCTCTTTTGAGGAGGCACACAAGGTTGTTGAGGAGGGAGTGAAAATATTTGGCAAGATAGATATTCTGGTAAACAATGCAGGAATAACAAAGGATGGATTGATGATGAGGATGAGCGAACAGCAATGGGATGCTGTAATAAATGTAAACCTTAAGTCTGCATTTAACTTTATTCACGCCATTACGCCCGTAATGATGCGTCAGAGAACAGGATGCATAATTAATATGAGTTCAGTTGTAGGAGTTTCCGGCAATGCCGGTCAGGCGAACTATTCCGCTTCAAAAGCGGGTATGATAGGGCTGACAAAATCAATAGCACAGGAACTTGGTTCAAGAGGGATAAGGGCCAATGCCGTAGCTCCCGGATTTATACTCACTGACATGACCGAAAAGTTGCCCGAAGATGTGAAAAAGCAATGGGCAGAACAGATCCCTCTGAGAAGAGGAGGAAAACCGGAAGATATTGCAAATGTCTGCACCTTCCTGGCATCTGACCTCTCTTCTTATGTTACAGGTCAGGTCATCTCTGTATGCGGAGGAATGAAGATGTAAAAGTTACATCATCCTTATACATAAAATTTTTTATGATGAATTTCCGCCAGTTAAAAACCACTTTTATTGCCCTGTCGGTAGCTTTAATGGTTACCTCATGCGGGCCAGTTGTGCAGCTTTTTGACGTGGATGTAAAGGTTCCTCCAAGACATCCATTAGAGTTGGCGAATAAAAGCTTAGCAGTTTTCTCAAATATTGGCAAAGGCAATGATTCACTTCTGATGGTGAATCTTGCCACCGGAATTTCTGCTTCGCTGGAGAAAAAGCTCTCACTTGAAGAGGGAGCCATACCGGTTTATAATTTCTATCCAGACTCTTCAGACCTTAAAGATATCTTGTATATCCAGTCTCTTTCTCAAAAATCCAGCTCAGATATTCTTATGGTTGTAGATAGCATGAATGTCGGATTGCCCGAACAGGTGAAATTGACAAAAAATACTGCGGATGATAGCTATAATGCATCCTATATGCTTCTTCCTATAAGATCGGTAGTAAATGTCTATGACGGTATTTCTGCCGACAAAATTGCTTCAATAGACCAGACTGATACAGTATATTGGGAAGTTTTGTCCAGAAACGATTTAAGAACATCAACATTTCTTACCAGAGTTTATGAATCTCTTGACGAGATATCGAAGAGTGTGGGAGCTAATGTTGCTGACAACTTTTTTGATACATGGGAGAATGTAGAGAGGTATCTCTACTGTTTTGACAGATCAAAATGGATTATTGCCAATGAAAAAGCCCGGGATTTCGAATGGAGGGCAGCAATGGAGATCTGGCTGACAGAGACCGGCTCTCCGGATAAGCTCAGGTCTGCATGTGCAGCATTTAATCTGGCGGTTGCCTGTGAGATGAACAGCAGAAAAGATCTTGCTTTGAGGTGGATTGAATATTCCAAAAGCTGTTATCCTCTCCACGGTATAGATAATTACGAATCAATTTTAAAAAAATAGTTTGAAACAGAAGGAGATTCTCAAAAGAAAACACAGAAAAGCCATTCTTTTTAATGACAAGGAGATGGAAGCTGTCGAAATCTATTGTAAGAAGTATAAGGTTAAGTCTAAAACTAAATTTTTTCGAGAAGCTATAATTTCTACGATTTTAAGACAGTTTGACGAGGATCATCCAAAACTTTTTTAAAGAAAAAAGGTGGGTCTGTAAGCCGGATTCTGTTCTCAAAAGAGTCTCTATCATTTATCTGACGCAGCCTACCCCCCAACGATGGGCGAGCAGCCCTTTTTGTTGGTATACATGGCCTTGCAGGAGACTGGTCGTACCCTCCTTATGTCGCCACAAAGAGTTGTGGGCTTTTACCCCGCATTTTCAACCTTACCTTGTTTAGAGGCGGTATTTTTCTGTTACGATTTACCAAAGGTTACCCCCTGCTGTGCTTTCCACAGAGTCTTGCTCTTTCCTGTCCGGACTTTCCTCGCTTTTTTGCAAAAGCGCGATAGAGCGACCCACCTGTCGGCAAAGGTAATAAAATGTTTCATCTGTGAATAATTTTGTATATTTGCAGTGCATTTCAAAAAAATGCTTGGGGGTGCCCGGTTGGGCTGAGATTATACCCTTTTCACCTGATCTAGATAATGCTAGCGAAGGGAAAGCGTGTCACATTCTCTTTATCCCCCTGCTAATAAATAATTAATTATGAAAAAATTAACTTTATTTTGCGGGGTTTTTTTATTTCCTTTTCTCACCCTTGCCCAAAATTCTGGGCAAAAAGAGAAAATAACTGTTTTAAAACTGGACAGTGTTGTTGTTGAGGCCTACAGAGCCGGAAAAAACACACCGGTAAGCTACTCGAAGTTCGGAATCAACGAGATCAAACAGGTCTCTCCTGTCTATTCTCTTCCAATGGCACTCTCTCTGACACCCTCAGTTGTCACATCTACAGAGGGAGGAAACGGTCTTGGTTACTCCTCCATAAGAATCAGGGGAAGTGAAGGCTCCAGAATCAATGTAACGGTGAACGGCATAGCCCTGAATGATGCTGAGTCTCAAGAGGTCTTTTGGGTTAATATACCATCATTTACAGGATTTTTACAAGATGTTCAGATTCAAAGAGGTGTCGGCACCTCCACAAACGGATCGGGCGCCTTTGGAGCAAGCATCAATATGAAGACACTCTTAACCCAACCAGAGGCATATGGAAGTGCAGAGTTCGGGATTGCAAGCTATAATAGTTTCACCTCCACCATCGGTGCAGGTACGGGCCTCCTGAAAAACGGGCTCTCTTTTGATATAAGGTTTTCACATAATTCGGGAGATGGGTATATCAGAAATGCCAAAACCAACCTGAACTCTCTCTTTGCAACACTTGGGTGGATGAAGGGAAAATCCTCACTCAGACTGAACTATATTATGGGTGACCAGAAATCCGGCATTACCTGGGAGGGAATATCGAGGGAACAGATGAAGATTGACAGAAGATACAACCCTGCGGGAACCTATTATGATACCGGTGGAAATATCCACTATTATGACAATGAGACCGATAACTATCTCCAGCACCATATTCAGATACACCACTCCTTTTTACTCAAGGATAATCTGATATGGAGTAACACTTTGCATTTTACAAAAGGAGACGGTTATTACGAGAATTATAAGGTGGAGAGTAAATTTTCCTCTTATGGGCTGCCATCGCAAACAATCGGAGGAGCAACCTACAAGAAAACTGATGCCATTATTCGCCAGGAAATGGATAACAGCTACATTGCATTTTCTTCAAACATCCGGTACGAAGGAAAGAGTTTGGAGGCACAATCCGGTATATCATATTCTTATTACGATGGTGACCATTTCGGCGATCTGATATGGGCAATGTATAACGAGAACATTCCGGATGACTTCAGATGGTATATCAACTCTGGCTATAAAAATGATTTTACCATCTTTGCAAAGGGCGAGCTGAATGTTACTGACGAAATTATAGCCTTTGCCGACCTGCAATACCGGGGAGTAAAGTATGTAATGAAGGGTGAGGACAAGGATTTTGTCTATTTGAACTACAGTAAAACTTTCAATTTTTTTAATCCCAAGTTAGGACTGACATATAATATGAACAGAGAGAATCAGTTCTATGCATCCGTTGCTGTAGGAAGAAAAGAACCAAGTCGTTCAGATGTAAAAGAGTCTATAAAAGCCGGAAAAGCAGATGAAATAAAGGACGAGAGATTAATTGATTATGAGATAGGTTACAGGATGAACCTACAGAAATTGGTTTTCTCAGCCAATGTATATCTTATGGAATATAAAGATCAGCTTGTTCCTACCGGAAAACTCAGTGAGACAGGATATGTGATCAAAGAGAATGTACCTGTTTCGTACAGAAGAGGTGTTGAACTGGCAGCTTCCTGGAACCCTTCAAAATATCTCAAACTGGATGGAAATCTCACATTGAGCAGGAACCGGATAAAAAGATATACAGCCTGGATAGACCTATATGATAACGATGTAGACTGGAATCCAATGCCACAAAAAAGCCATTACTTTCATAAAACCGATCTCTCTTTTTCTCCGGAAACCGTGGGAATGGGAATGATAACTTATTTTCCGGGCAAAAACACTTCGTTTTCCCTCAATGGAAAGTATGTGGGAAAACAGTACTACGACAACACCTCCAACGATTCAAGGTCAATTCCTTCATATTTTGTAGCGGGTTTCAAAGGCACTAAGAATTTTACTCTTAAGAACGGCTCGTCCATCGATCTTCAAATTTTTGTGGACAATCTGTTAAACAGGAAGTATTTTTCAAATGCTTGGGTCTATATGGCAGAGTTTGCAAACGGAGCTGTTCCGTATGTAGAAGAGGGGCTTTATCCCCAGGCCGGTATAAATTTCACTTCTAAAATTGTCTTCAGGTTCTGATTATGGACAACAGTATTTTTATCGAGGTATTTGGAGCAGTAACAGGTCTGATCTACGTCTTGCTTGAGATCCGGCAGAAAAGAGCTATGTGGATTGTAGGGGGAATCTCTGCATTGACATACATTTTGATTTTTTTAAACGCAGGTCTTATTGCTGCAACGGGATTGCAGTTGTACTATCTTGCAATGAGCATCTATGGCTGGAAAAATTGGGGAGGGAGCGGTAATGACAAAAATGACGGAGAACCGACAGTCTCAAAAATGGCAGGTAAAATATTTATTACCTCCATTCTGAGTTCAATTGCCGGATACTTGCTTCTGTCATTGGTACTTGATGTTTATGGCCGGGATCCGATGCCTGAGGTAGACTCTGCTATTGCTGTTATGAGTATGCTGGCCACCTGGTGGGTAACCAGAAAGTATATTGAAAACTGGTTTCTCTGGATAATTGCAGACGGCCTGGCGGTATATCTGTATGTAAGTCAGGAGTTGTATGCAACGGCTGCTCTATATTTTGTCTATATTATTGCTTCTGTTGCAGGGTACCTTCATTGGAGAAAGTTTGCCTAACTCTTTGAATTGGTATTCAAAATATCTAAATTTGCAAAAATATTTTGAAGATGCTTTTAATTGCAGACAGTGGATCAACTAAGGTAGACTGGAGAGCCATACATAGCGATGGTTCAGTTCAAGAGGTTACAACAGCAGGAATCAATCCGTACTTTCAGACAGAGGAGCAGATAATATACGAGCTCCAGCAACATTTGCTTCCTGACATAAGCGCATCTGTAAATGAGATCCATTTTTACGGGGCAGGAGTCTCTCCCGACAAGGTTGCAGTTTTGCAAAATTGCTTCAGAAAGGTATTTCCTAAAGCAAGGGCCTCTGCATATACAGATCTTCTAGCGGCGGCAAGGTCACTGTGCGGGCGTAAACCCGGGATTGCTGCAATACTTGGTACAGGGGCAAACTCCTGTTTCTACGATGGAAAAGATATTGTGGACAATGTGCCGGCTTGTGGTTTTATTCTTGGAGATGAGGGAAGCGGAGCTGTCCTGGGGAAAAAATTCATCTCCGATTACCTTAAAAGACAATTGCCTGCAGAGATCAGTACAATGTTTACACAAAAATATGGTCTTAACTATAATTCCATTATTGAGAGGGTTTATCGCCAGCCATTTCCAAACAGATTCCTGGCCTCATTCTCCGTTTTTCTTTATGAAAACAGATTTAACCCATATATAGAAAAATTATTAAAAACCAGCTTTGAAGAGTTTTTTTCCAGAAACATCATACAATATGATTACAGAAAATATTCTGTTAATTTGGTTGGCTCAGTCGCATTTCACTACAGCGATATAATAAATAAGGTTGCATCGGGTAAAGGAATTAAAATTGGTACAATTCTGAAATCACCTATTGATGGATTGGTAGAGTATCACAAATCTATTTAATTTATGAAAATTACCGAACAGAGCTCTAAATACAGTAATCTGGAAGAAATGTCTACCAGGAATCTTCTCGACAATATGAACAGAGAGGATAAAACAGTTCCTTATTCTGTAGAAAAATGCATACCACAAATTGAAAAATTGGTTGATGGTGTTGTAGAGAGAATTCAGAGGGGAGGAAGACTTTTTTATTTGGGCGCCGGAACAAGCGGAAGATTGGGTATCCTGGATGCTTCTGAAATTCCTCCGACGTTTGGCGCCCCATTCGATTTGATAATCGGTTTGATTGCCGGTGGTGACAAGGCTATAAGAAGAGCGGTAGAAGCTGCAGAAGACAGTTGGGATGGAGGCTGGTTGGATATGCAACAATATGGTGTAGATCAGGATGATATAGTTGTTGGAATTGCAGCTTCGGGAACAACGCCGTACGTGATAGGCGCCGTAAAAGAGTCAAGAAAAAGGGGAATTCTTACTGCCTGTGTAACTTGTAACCCGGGTTCACCATTGGCAGCAGAGGTGGATATCCCTATCGAGGCTGTTGTAGGGCCGGAATTTGTCACCGGAAGTACCAGAATGAAATCCGGCACCGCTCAGAAACTGATATTGAATATGATCTCTACAACCACTATGATACGCCTTGGCCACGTAAAAGGTAACAAGATGGTGGATATGCAGCTGACTAACGCCAAGTTGGTAGACAGGGGAACAAAGATGATTATGGACGAGGCTGGAATCGAGGATTACGATTATGCCAATAAATTGCTGTTGACCCACAAGTCTGTGAGAAGAGCAGTAGATTTCTACAGAAGTCAGGAAAAATAAAGGGGTGAGATGTTCAAACAAAATTATCACTCTATGCTACTTCAAAATGCTGTAGACGAACTTGCCTCTCTTCCCGGTGTAGGAAGAAAAAGTGCATTAAGGTTTGCTCTTCATCTGTTGAAACAACCTAAGGAGAATGTAGAAAGATTTGGACAATCGATTATAAAAATGAGAGGGGAGATTTTGTATTGCACTAACTGCAATATGATTTCGGATACAGCGATTTGCAAGGTTTGCAATGATACCTCAAGAGATCGTTCATTGGTCTGTGTCGTTGAGAGTATCCGGGATGTCCTTAGTATAGAAAATACCCTGCAATATAATGGTTTATATCATGTTCTGGGGGGGATTATTTCACCTATGGATGGCGTAGGGCCCTCTGATCTCTCAATAAATCAGTTGATAAAAAGAGTAGAAGAGGGCTCCGTAAATGAAGTTTTCTTAGCTTTAAGTACAACAATGGAGGGAGAAACCACGGCCTTCTATCTTTATAAATTGCTTAATAAGTTTCCCGTTAAAATAAGTACTATTGCAAGAGGTGTAGGATTTGGCGACGAACTTGAGTTTACAGATGAGGTTACTCTTGGCCGTTCAATTCAAAACCGTCAACCTTTTGTCCCTCTTAACCAATAACAAATAAACATTATGCATCAATTCCCACTCTCCTGGCTTTTAATTGTTTTTACACTCTACACAGTAATGCTCTTTTTTGTCTCCTGGCTGGCGTCAAGGAAGGCAGACAGCGGCTCTTACTTCTCCGGTAATAAAAAGTCACCTTGGTATATTGTGGCTTATGGTATGGTTGGAACATCAATATCCGGCGTTACATTTATTTCTGTTCCGGGCAATGTTTTGAATCAGAATTTCTACTATATGCCTCTGGTTTTGGGTTTTGTTGTGGGATATGTAGTTATTGCAAAGGTGCTTATTCCCCTCTATTACAAAATGAATCTTACCTCAATCTATACCTACCTGGAACATAGATTTGGTTTTTTTACCTATAAAACAGGAGCTTTTGTGTTTATGATATCCAGAGTATTGGGAGCCGCTGTTAGAATATTTGTTGTCGTGCTGGTCCTTCACACATTTTTGCCAGAAGGTTCTGTCCCGTTTTGGGTGGTAGCCTTTATTTTTATGTTTCTTATTTTCCTATATACCTTCAAAGGGGGAGTCAAAACCATAATATGGACAGATGTTTTGCAGACAACATTTATGTTGCTTGCCGTCTTCCTTACAATCTTCTCTGTTGCAAAAGAGATGGACTGGAGTTTTGGAAGTATGATATCAGCTGTTACCAGTTCGGACTTTTCAAACTGGTTTGACTGGGAATGGAGCCATGGAACAAATGCCATAAAACAATTTATCAGTGGAATCTTTATTACCATTGTTATGACCGGGCTAGATCAGGAGATGATGCAAAAAAATCTCTCCTGCAAGAATATAAAAGAGGCTCAGAAAAATATATACACAACAAGTATTACAATTGTTATCGTTAACTATTTCTTTCTCTTTATGGGAGCGTTGCTTGCAATCTTCGTAAGTGCTAAACTTGGAGGGATGCAGAATATCGGACTTGCAGATGCAGCCGGTGTATTTACTAAGGCGCAAACAGACAAGCTATTTCCAGTTATCGCCAGCCAGTACTTGGGTCTTGGAGTGGGGCTCTTTTTTATAATCGGCCTTATTTCTGCCTCATATCCAAGTGCCGGTGGTGCACTGACCTCTCTTACAACATCCTTCTGCATAGACTTTGTAGGTTTTAACAAACGGACCGACCTGACAGACAAACAGAAAAATTCAATCCGCCACAAAGCTCACGCAGGATTTGCCTTTCTATTCTTTTTGATAATTTTGGTATTATATGCTGTAAACAACCAGACCGTCATTGACCTTGTCTATCTGTTAGCCTCATATACCTATGGACCTCTGCTTGGATTCTTCTTCTTTGGAATCCTTACAAAATATCAGGTCAAAGACAAATTTATGCCTTATGTTGCGATAGGATCTCCTCTGATCTGCTACATTATGGATGTTGCAGCAAAAGAGTTGCTGGGTTTCGGCTTCGGGTTTACAATATTGATTATGAACGGCCTTCTCACTTTCTTAGGAATGTATCTCTTTAGGAGAACACAAAAAATAGCTTGATGTCTATTTTTGAGATCTTTATATTATCAATCGGACTATGTTTCGACACTTTTGCAATTTCACTCTCATCCGGAATGTGTCTGCCTTACATAGGAAAGAAAGATTTTGTAAAGATTATATCCATCTTTGCTCTTTTCCAGTCTGGCTTTACAGTTGCCGGTTGGTTTATGGGAGGCAGTTTGTTAAAGTATATAGGAGCCTTGGATCATTGGATTGCCTTTCTCCTTTTAGCCTACATCGGGGGAAAAATGATATTTGAAAGCCTTTTTAAAAAGAGCGATGATATCTGTATAGATCTGAGAGTTACAAAAAAACTGATAACAATTGCAATAGCTACCAGCATAGATGCTTTGGCTGTTGGTATAAGTCTGGCTTTGATCAACCTCTCGCCGGCAAAAATTACAATTGCGTGGTTTATGATTGCAGTTGTAACTGCTCTCTCAGCAACAATCGGGATCAAAGGAGGAAGAAAGATAGGGGTAAAAGTTGGAAAGAGATCTGAATTACTGGGAGGTTTAATTCTGATATTTATTGGTCTGAAAATATTGGTTGAGCATTTGGATTTTTTATCTTAACTTTGCAACGCAATGTTAATTCGTGTATCAGTCATATCATATTTAAACACAATTCCTTTTGTGTACGGGTTGGAAAACCATCCTATCCGTAAGAATATTGATATGGAGTTCTCTACACCGGCACAATCGGCAGAAAAACTTAAGAAAGGAGCAATAGATATCGGAATTGTTCCAGTAGCAATTATTCCGCAAGTCAAAAATAATCTCATAATTTCTGATTATTGCATAGGAGCCGAGGGGAAAGTGGCATCTGTGCTTCTATGCAGTGGCAAACCTCTTGGGGAGATGGACCGGATATATATGGATACAGAGTCAAAGACATCTGTTTTGCTTACAAGGGTTCTTGCCAAACACTATTGGAAAATCGCACCCGAATTTATAGATTTTAGCTTCTCCAAGGAAAAGCTTTATTTGTCTAAATCTTATGTACTGATTGGGGACAAGGCAATTATTAATGGTCAGAATTTTAAGTATGTCTATGACCTTGCAGAAGAGTGGATCAATTTCAGGCATCTTCCCTTTGTTTTTGCCTGCTGGACAGCAAACAAAGATCTTGATCCGGCATTCATAGCCGGGTTTAACGATGCTCTCAGGTATGGTGTAGAAAACATTGAAAAGGCGGTTGATAGATACTCTAACGGTTTCAGCAAGGAGTATGCTCTCAAATACCTTTCAAACAACGTATCATACAATTTAAACGCAGATAAACGTGCAGGTCTTTCTGAGTTCTGGAGCTTAGCTCTTCAGGAACTCAAATCCAAGGTCCGATGGTTTGGCTAATTTGAAGCCCGGTAAAGGGTCCAAATAATTAGATTACAAACTATTTAACGGATTAAAATATGCTCGAAATTTTCTACAAACAAAAAGGACAAGTAGTAACAACAGCTGAGATAAGTGCTCTTGACCAACTGGGTTATGATGATGTATTATGGATAGATCTCTCTTCCCCTTCAGGCGAAGAAAAGAGAGCAATTGAGACTTTTTTGAATACAACGCTACAAAGCCGTGCCCAGGCAGAGGAGATAGAGAGCTCTTCCAGATATTCAGAGACCGAAACTACAATTTTTGCCAATACAAACTTTCTCATACCCGGTCCGGAGAGTTATAGCATGGAGTCAGTCTCGTTTATACTTTGCGAGGGTATCATTGTTACAATAAGGCACGTTCCGCTGCGAAGCTTTACAGATGTTCAACGCAGGATAATGGCCAACTACAGGACCCTGCCGACAGGTTACCACATTCTCATCGGAATTTTGGAAAACAGGATTGATCTGGATGCAGACATGATCGAGTTGATGTCCAAGGAGATTGCCCAATATAGCAAAAAAGTAAGCTTAGGAGGTGCGATGGGAGAGGAGCTTCTTCTGGATATCAACCAGCTTCAGGAGAATAATATGTTGGTAAGGGAGAACATAGTAGATAAACAGAGGATGATCTCAAGCATTCTCAAGAGTGACAAGTTCCCGAGAGACGTCTTTCCTAAACTCAATGTGCTCATCAAAGACATAAACTCACTCATCAACCATACAAATTTCAGTTTTGAGAGGTTGGAATACCTCCAGAATACAGTTTTGGGTCTGATTAACCTGGAACAGAACAGAATAATGAAGATCTTCACCTTCGTATCGCTACTGTTTATTCCGCCTACACTTATTGCCAGTATATTCGGAATGAATGTGGAGTTGCCTATGCTGGGCGGGAAAGTGGATTTTGCCATCATTATGATTATTATGCTTGCAGCAGTATTGACAGTCACTATATTTTTCAACAGGAAAAAGATGCTCAAATAGTTTATTGTCAGATAGCTTTAATTTCATAAAAAATATTTAACTTTGCCACTCCATTAGGGAAATTATAAATAAAGTCTAATTACTTGAATTTCAAAAAATTAAAAAATGGCAAAAGACCTTACAGAGATGCTCGAACAAGACGAGCAAATTGAAATCGTCAAAAAAAATGATGAGACACTGGAAGCTTTTATTGAAGAAGAGTCCGCACCGGTAGGTGAAAATACAAAAAAACGCAAAAGTAATGCATCAGTTTCAGTTGATAAGTTTGACTGGGATGCATTCGAAAAAGAGAATGTATACGATACTGAGAAATCAGTTATCGAAGATCAGTACAACCAGACTCTTTCTAAAGTTATCGAGAACGAAGTTGTTGAGGGAACAGTGGTTTCTCTTAACAAAAGAGAGGTTATCGTTAACATTGGTTATAAGAGCGAGGGTGTGATCAGCATAAATGAGTTCCGCTACAATCCTGACCTCGCTATCGGCGATAAGGTTGAGGTATATGTAGAGAACGCAGAAGATAAAAGAGGACAACTTCTTCTTTCACACAAGAAGGCTCGTTCACTTCGTTCTTGGGACAGAGTAAACGAAGCATTCGACAAGGATGAAATCGTTAAGGGTTACATCAAGTGCAGAACCAAAGGCGGTATGATCGTAGATGTATTCGGAATAGAAGCTTTTCTTCCAGGTTCTCAGATAGATGTGAAACCTATTCGTGACTACGATGTTTTCGTAAACAAAACAATGGAATTCAAGATCGTTAAGATCAATCACGAGTTCCGTAATGTCGTTGTATCTCACAAAGCTCTTATCGAGGCAGAACTCGAGGCTCAGAAAGCCGATATCATTGGCAAGCTCGAAAAGGGACAAATTCTGGAAGGTATTGTTAAGAATATAACCTCATACGGTGTATTCATAGACCTTGGCGGAGTTGACGGTCTTATCCATATAACCGACCTTTCGTGGGGAAGAATTAACCATCCGGAAGAGGTAGTACAATTAGATCAAAAGATCAATGTTGTAATTCTCGATTTTGACGATACTAAAAAACGTATTGCCCTGGGTCTTAAACAACTTAGTCCTCATCCTTGGGACGCATTGGATCAAAATCTCCAGGTGGGTGACAAGGTTAAGGGTAGAGTTGTAGTTATTGCAGACTATGGTGCATTTATAGAGATTCAGCCGGGTGTGGAAGGTCTTATCCATGTATCAGAAATGTCATGGTCACTTCACCTTCGCAGCGCTCAGGACTTCCTTAAGGTAGGTGACGAGGTTGAAGCCTCTATCCTTACTCTGGACAGAGACGAAAGAAAGATGTCATTGGGTATCAAACAGCTTAAATCTGACCCTTGGGCAACAATAGCTCAGAAATATCCTGTAGGAACAAAATGCACAGCTACTGTACGCAACTTTACAAACTTCGGTGTTTTCGTAGAGCTGGAAGAGGGAGTAGATGGATTGGTTCACATCAGTGACCTTTCATGGACCAAGAAGGTTAAACATCCATCTGAATTCACATCTGTAGGCGAGAAACTTGAAGTAATCGTTCTGGAGGTGGATCAGGATAACCGCCGTTTGAGCTTAGGCCACAAACAACTGGAAGAAAATCCCTGGGATGTTTTTGAATCTGTATTTACTATAGGTTCCGTACACGAAGGAACCGTTACCGCATATGTAGACAAAGGAGCCACAGTCGCTTTGGAGTATGGTGTTGAAGGTTATGTAAGCCAAAGAAACCTTGTTAAAGAGGATGGCACTACGGCTAAACCTGAAGAGAAGCTTGAGTTCAAAGTTCTTGAGTTCAATAAGACTACCAAGAGAATCGTTCTTTCTCACTCCAAAATCTTTGAAGATTTAAAGAGAGAAGAGCCAAAAGAGAGGGATTCAGAGGGTGATTCTACTCAAAAAGCAGTTAAGAAACTAAAGGCTAATCTGGAAAAAACAACACTTGGCGATATAAGCGAACTTGCAGCTCTTAAGAGCGAAATGGAAAGCAAAGAAGATCAAGCTAACCAATAAATGAAATTTTCGTTCACATCATTAGGCTGTGCATCTGCACAACCTACAGTGAATAGATTCCCAAGCGCTCATGTTCTTAATGTTCATGAGCGTTTGTTTTTAATCGACTGTGGGGAGGGATGCCAAATGCAACTTCGAAAGTATGGATATTCATTTTTGAAAATCCAGAATATCTTTATTTCCCACATTCATGGTGATCACATTTTTGGGATATACGGCCTTTTGTCTACAATGTCTATGTTGGGTAGAACTGCGGAACTCTTCATTTATGCCCCTCAGACCTTTTCGGAGATTCTTACCAATTTTCTAAAGCATTTTGGTGACTCTTTCAAATATGAGATTACCCATAAGATATTAAAACCAGGGGGACTCGTCAAAATATATGATGGCAAAAGTATGGAGATATTATCTTTTCCGCTTAACCACAGAATAGATTGTTACGGATTTCTTTTCAGAGAGAAGCAGCAAGAGATTGCCAGACTTAAAGAGGGCGAAGATCTTGTCAGGGATTACTCTCCATATGAACCCCGCTCTTTTGCATATTGTAGTGACACTGCACCATATAAGGAAATTTATGAATACGTCAAAGGAGTTGACCTGCTTTACCACGAAGCCACTTTTGCATCGGACATGGATGGCTTAGCTCAAGCAACAATGCATTCAACAGCAAGAGATGCTGCAAATGTTGCATTGCATGCTGGTGCTAAAAAATTAATTATAGGACACTATTCCTCCAGATATAAAAATATTAATGTGCTTCTGAATGAAGCAAAAGAGGTCTTTGAAGAGACCTACCTGGCAGATGAAGGAAAAGAATTTGACCTTCCGCTTGATGCCTCAAATACGATAAAAAATGAAAAAAATTGTTAATTACACCTCTATTTTGATGCTGATACTTTTTTTATCAGCTTCACTATCTGCTCAAAATGCGAACGACCTGAATAAATTAACCACAAAATTTGGCCAGACACTCTATTATCTTAATAATTACTATCTGGATACAGTCAATAATAATAAAATTGTTGAGGATGCTATCAAAGAAGTAATTGGCGAGCTGGACCCGCATTCTGTGTATATTTCAGCAAAAGATGTAAAATCTATGAACGAACCTCTGGAGGGTAACTTCGAAGGGGTGGGGATTGAATTTGCAATAGTTAAAGATACATTAACTGTGGCTACACCAATTTCCGGAGGACCTTGCGAAAAGGTAGGAATCAGAGCTGGTGACAAGATTGTCAGAATCGATGGAGAGAGTATGGCAGGAGTAGGAATTACAAACGAAAAGGTTTTTAAATATCTAAGAGGTACCAAAGGTACAAAGGTTGGCCTAAGCATTGTAAGAAAAGGAGTAGATGATCTGCTTGAATTTGAGGTGGTAAGAGATAAGATTCCGATAAACAGCCTTGATGCCGCCTATGAAGTTGAGCCCGGAATAATCTATCTGAGGCTTAGCAGGTTCGCCGCCACATCCTCACAAGAGATAATAAATGCAGTAGCTGGCTTAAAGGTAAAAAGCATAAACGGTATTATTTTGGACATAAGGGGTAATTCGGGAGGGTTTCTTGGAACGGCCCTTGAAATTTCAAATTTCTTCCTTACTCAGGGACAAACAATTGTCTATACAGAAGGCTTGAGAGTACCGAAAATGGAGGAGAGAGCGAATGGAACAGGCTTCTACAAAAAAGGTCCCTTAGCAGTTCTGATAGATGAGAATTCGGCCTCTGCCAGCGAGATTGTCGCAGGAGCAATTCAGGATTGGGACAGAGGTTTTATTGTTGGAAGAAGATCCTTTGGAAAAGGGCTTGTGCAACAAATGCTTCCATTGAACGATGGCTCGCAGTTAAGGCTTACGATTGCAAGGTACCATACACCTTCCGGAAGGGTTATTCAAAGTCCCTATGAGGAGGGAAAAGCAGTAAAGTACTATAAAGCTCTTCTTGACCGCTATAACAGGGGTGAGTATTTTTCCAAAGACAGTATTCATTTTCCAGATTCGCTGCAATTCAAGACATTGGTAAAAGAGAGAACTGTTTTTGGAGGTGGAGGAATTATGCCGGATTACTTCATTCCTGCAGATACTACATTTTATACAGATTATTACGGAAATCTGTTGAGAAAGGGCATTCTTCTGGATTTTATGAATGATTATTCCGATGTCAACAGACTCAAGTGGAAAGGCGAATATCGTTCCTTTGAAAAGTTCAACGAAAACTACAATGTCGATGATAAGCTTCTTGAAAATTTAGTGAGCTATGCCAAAGAGAGAAAGCTGGAACCGAATCCAAAGGAACTGGAGATCTCCAAAGGAGAAATTTCTGTATATATGAAGGCAATGGTAGCCAGAACAATTTTCGGCACAGAGGGGTATTACAAGATTGTCAACTCTTGCAACGATCCGATATTTGATAAGGCATTGGAACTGGTCAGGTCTAAAGCCGGCTTATAGCCTTTTGATAGGCCCTGGCGTTTCTGTTGTGTCCGGCAAGTGTAGATGAAAAGCAGTGGGATCCGTCCAGCGAGGGTTTTGCACAGAAATACCAGAAGCTATGCCGTTTGTAGTTTAGTACGGCATCAATAGTGAACAGACTTGGAATAACGATCGGCCCAGGCGGCAATCCCAGATTCTTATAAGTATTGTAAGGAGAGTTTATCTTAAGATGTTTGAACAGGATTCTCTTTATTGAAGTGTCATTCAATGCAAATTTGATTGTAGGGTCAGCCTGAAGAGGTATCTTATTATGAAGCCTGTTCATATATACACCCGCAATTATTGGTTGCTCCTCTTTAATATTACTCTCTTGAGAAACAATCGATGCCAGGGTAATCACCTCTACAGGAGAGAGACCTATCGATTTTGCTTTGGCGACCCTCTCATTGTTCCAGAATTTATCATACTCTGTTTTTAGTTTGATAACCAGCTCTTTTGGGGTTATTGTCCAATACACTTCGTATGTATTTGGCAGAAACATTGCCAGAAATGTTTGGGAGTTAAAACCCAACGAATCTGCAAAATTTTCATTATTAAGCAGATTTAGGATTGAGAGGGAGTCACTTTCAATTTTTCGGGAAAGGATTAAGGCTAACTTTTCTTTAGTTCTGATATTTCCGGCAATAATAATCTTTGTAGGGGCCTGCCACCCATATTTAATTGCCCGGACAATCTCCCTGTTTCCCATCCCCTCTTCAATTTTAAATCTGCCCGGTTTGATATTAGCTTGCAGCTTCTCAAACTTTGCCACTCTTTCAAAAGAGTTAATATTGACTATCCTGCCCAGAGTCCGGATGCTGTCGAGCAATTGCTCGTAGGTAGCACCTGTTGGAATGTACAAATAACCGACACCCTCTCTTGTGTTTGCCTTAAAAATAGTGCTATATCCTGAGCGGAGCAGGAGAACCACTACAATAACAATAATAACTGAACCAATAAGTAAATATTTCTGTAAATATTTCCGGATATTTTTTTTTGTATCTTCCTTCATTAGTTATTTCAAGTTAATTTCTTGACCGTAAGAGGGCTCATCCCCTTTTTTCATTTTGTTTAACTTGTAAAGGCTCCTGAGCATAATGCCATATTCCTGAGAAATTTCATACATAGTTTCGCCTTTTTCAACTATATGCTTGTCCAGAAATTTGTCACCGGAACTCCTCTTTTTTTCTACATAGATGATTGTTCCGTCTTCAATAGGTACATCTTTCCTTAGATCGTTGAATCTGAGCAATTCTCCTGTAAAAAGCTGATATTCCCTTGCCAGGTTGTTATATGTATCGTACTTGCTCCCTATGATATAGGCAACGCCGTTCTTTTTGAATAGCTTTCTTGAAAGTGAGAACTTATAAAGAGAACTGCTCTCAACCGGTTTAATCTCCTGGTCATTCACAATCTTTGTCGGACTTGGTGGTACATTGTCTACAAAATAGTCGTACTGGGTAAGATTGTACTCTTCAATAATTTTGATCAATTGCTGAGGGTATTGAGGATTAGTGGCATATCCTGCTTGTTTGAGCCCGAATGCCCACGCTTTGTAATCGGTAGGTTCCAGGTCAAAAAGGAACTTGTACCTGTCGCGGTATCTGAGAAAATCGGAGTGATCGGTATAAGAATCTTCTACCCGCGAGTATTTCCTGAAACATTCGTTTTTGGCATCATCATCGTGCATGATAGTCGCTCCGTTCCAGTCATGACACTTTATCCCAAAATGGTTGTTGGCCTCTTTTGCAAGTCTGGAATTTCCATCACCCGACTCTAAACAGGCCTGTGCCAGAGTGATGCTTGCAGGTACGCCGTGTGTCTTCATTTGTTTGACAGCAAGGTCTTTGTATTTAATAATATACTCCTCCCTGCTGGTTTTCTGAGAAAAGACAGTGGAGCTTAAGAGCAGTATAAAAAGGGCGGAACAACTAAATTTCTTTAAAAGAATCATATATAGGGCTGCTTAATCGTACAAAATTACTAATTTTGTAAGAATCTCAATTAAAAAACTATGCACCAAAAGAGTATTACCATCTCATACGAAGAATATTATTCTAACGAGGGATTGAACAGTAGAGATAAAGAATTGTTAGGCAGAGCGATAGAAGCCACTAAAGGTTCCTATGCACCATATTCAAAGTTCAACGTAGGTGCAGCTGTCAGGTTGGACAACGGTGAGATAATCGCTGCCAGCAATCAGGAGAATGCAGCCTACCCTTCCGGACTTTGTGCAGAGAGGGTTGCAATCTTTTATGCTCATGCTAAATTCCCTGATGCCGCTATTGAATCTTTGGCAGTTACTGCAGCAGTTAACGGAAATATTTGCGATACACCCACATACCCCTGTGGAGCTTGTCGTCAGGTTTTGGCCGAGTCCGAATCAAGGGCAAGAAAGCCTATCAGGATTATTATTGGAGGAGAGAAGATTACACAGGTTGTAAACGATGTCAATTCGTTACTGCCATTTGTTTTCAATAACCTTCCAAAGTAGATTTTTTTAAAATTCTTAAAAATTGTATTACCTTTGCACGGGGTAAGTCATATACGACCAGCTCCCACTGAACTCCCCCAGGACCGGAAGGTAGCAAGGGTAGGTGGTTGAGCGGTGCGATATATTAAGCTTACCCTTTTTTTATGAAAATTGCAGTTGGACTTTCCGGCGGAGTAGACTCCAGTGTAGCGGCACTCCTTCTTAAAGAAGCCGGACACGAGGTGATTGCAATGTTTATGCAGAACTGGAACGACACTACGGGAACGCTTCATGGTGACTGTGCATGGGAGGAGGACAAATCTGTGGCAGAGATGGTTGCCAAAAAGTTGGACATTCCGTTTCATTTTGTAGATCTGAGCGATATTTACAGGAAGAAAGTCGTAGATTACATGTTCGAGGAGTATAAACTCGGAAGGACACCCAATCCCGATGTGCTTTGCAACAGAGAGATAAAATTCGATGCTTTTCTTAAAACAGCTCTTAACCTTGGTGCAGATTATGTTGCAACAGGCCACTATTGCAGAAAAGAGAGTTTTCTAAATGAGAAAGGTGAGGAAGTTTTCAGAATCCTTGCCGGAACAGATCCCAATAAAGATCAAAGCTATTTTCTTTGTCAACTTACACAAGAGCAGTTATCAAAAGCCATTTTCCCAATCGGTCATCTGCTTAAATCTGAGGTCAGAAGGCTTGCTGCAAAAGCCGGTCTTCCATCGGCAGACAAAAAAGATTCCCAAGGAATATGTTTTGTTGGTAAGGTAGATCTTCCAGTTTTTCTGCAGCAGAAACTATCTATTAAAGAGGGAATTGTAGTTGAGGTGTTCAGGGATTTCTATTTGGGCAATGCCCTTTCCAAATACAATTTCATAGGGTACGATACGGTTGAGCTATCTCTGTTGGATGAGATCTCTGCTCCATATTCCTACGACCTGAGTTCCGGAAGGGTAATAGGTATGCATCAAGGTGCCCATTTCTACACCATAGGGCAACGGAAAGGTCTTAACATAGGCGGACACGTCGAATCCATTTTTGTGATTTCTACAGATGTGGACAAGAATATAATCTATGTGGGAGAGGGGCAGAGCCACCCGGGCCTCTACCGCAAAGGTCTGTTTATAAACGAGAATGAGATTCACTGGATAAGACCAGATCTTAAGATGGCCACCGGAGAAATTCGGGATTATCTGGTTCGCATAAGATATCGTCAGCCGTTGCAAAAGGTTAGAATATATAAAACGGAAAATGGCCTCTACATTGTTTTTGACGAGCCTCAGAGGGGAATTACCCCCGGCCAGTTTGCTGTCTGGTATGCAGACGAGGAGATGCTGGGGTCCGGAGTAATCAGTTAGGACGCGCTATGCTCTGCCAGAGCCGCTTTTAAATCTTTTGTAAGCAGTCTTTTTTTTATTAGCTTTGGGTTGATTTTCAGAATTTTAATAAAAAAATTATTATGAAATCTTTAAAGTTAAATAAATTAGAAGCGAATGCACTTTCTAAAAGAGAAATGAATAATATAAAATGAAAAGCAATTACGTTTTATTAGTTTGCTTATTGCTAGCAACTATACTGTATTCCCAGGAAGCTATTCAAAGAGATGCTGCTCGTAAAGTATCAATCGGACAATATAATTATGCAATTATGTACGATTATCGTTATGCGATGGATACCACCAACAAAAAACGTTTCCTTGACCGGAAAATGCTTGAAATTGGCAACGATTTCTCTCGTTTTTACAGCATGTATGCAGACAAAGTGGATTCAATAATGTATCGGGCAAGAACAGATAAAAACAAAAAGGGTGATGTACTAAATCCAAGAAGTTGGATGGATGCAGATGAGAAAGACAGATACGAAGATTTTTATATGAATTATCCTCTGAAAGGAACACTCTTAGTCAGAACAGCTTTAGTAAATACAGAATATGAATACGAAGAACCAATTCCACAAATGGAATGGCAAATAGCAGCCAGTGAGATAAAAACCATTCTTGGATACGAATGCTTTAAGGCCACAACCTCCTTCCGGGGAAGAGATTACGAAGCATGGTTTGCTCCCAGTATCCCAATTCCATTAGGTCCATGGAAATTCTCCGGATTACCAGGTCTGATACTCAAGGCTTGCGACACTGGCGAACTATTTTCCTGGGAAGCTATTGGTATTCAGCAGACAATAGGGCCTATTTATATTTACGATCCAAAGGGGAGGAAACAAATGCCAAATGCACCATTTACGAGAATTGTCAAGATATCTAGGGGTCAATTACAAAAATTGCAGGCAAAATTATGGGATGACCCAGATGGACTTTTTATTCAACACGGAGGACAATTAGCTGATTTTTATGTAGATCGCACAACAGGAAAAAGGATTCCGTATAAACCAGGAGATCGGCCAAATTATAGGAAACCTTATATCCCTATGCCGGAGTTGGAATAGGATATTGATTACAGGACTTACAAAGGCAAAGATTTATGAAATACATATTTACCGGTATTCTGTTATTATTTTGCTCATCAAAAGCCTTTACACAAGTTGCTTTCAGCGGCACTGTCCGTGATAAGACAACAATGGAGAGTGTGTCGACTGTGAACATAGTATTAATGTCAAAAAATAGCAAATTGGTTTACGCTTATACTATGACAAAGGACGATGGCTCATATCAAATGACTTTTTCCGGTGGAGCAGATAGTCTTAGTATTAGCGTAACAGGTTTTAATATAAAGACACAAAAGCTTATTGTTGCAAATAAAACACAGAAAGTGGATTTTTATGTAGAATCTGAGGCGCTGAATATCACGGAAGTAATTGTAAAGTCCAAGCCTGTTGTCAGAAGAAGTGATACTCTCAATTATTATGTTGCGAGCTATATAGACTCACTAGACCGCTCTATAGGAGATGTTTTGAAGAAGATGCCAGGGATAGATGTAACAAAGAGCGGAGAGATAAAATATAACGGGAAAGCGATCAACAGATTCTATGTGGAGGGTACGGATATGCTAAAGGGGCGCTATGGACTGGCAACTAATAATATTGCTGCAAATGATATTTCAACTGTTCAGGTGCTGGAAAACCATCAGCCTGTTAATGTTCTTAAAAATGTGGAACTATCGGATAAACCGGCTATAAATTTAAAGTTGAAAAACAAGGCTAAAGGAACTTTTACCTCAACGGTTCAGTTAGGGGGAGGATATAAACCTGCGATGTGGAACGGCGAATTGACTGCAATGTATTTTGCCCGCAAGTTTCAGACATTTAATACATATAAAGCAAATAATACAGGGAACGATGTTTATCTGGAACTGAGGTCTTTATATGGAGGAATGGATGAAGCAGTTTCGTTATTAGGCATCCTGACTCCGGGTTCACCTCATATAGACAACGAACGCTACCTGAGAAATAATGTTAATGCAATTTCTACAAATGTCATAAGAAAATTGAGCGACAATTACGAGCTTAGTGTGAACGGAACATATCTGAACGATTTTCAAACCTCAAAGGCCTCTTCCATTACTTCTTACTACATTCCCGGGACCTCAGCACTGACAATTATTGAGCAAAGCGAGGCCTCCAATCAGAAAGATGATGCGGAAATCAGCCTTGAGTTGGAAGCAAACACAGAAAAGATCTATTTAAAGGAGAGCCTCTCTTTTGGAGGTTCATGGAAAAGGGATTGTGGTCAAATATTAAATACCTCAGATACTGTTAATCAGAATTACTCTTTGTCCGGCATAAGGTTCCAGAATAACTTCGATATTATCAAGCCTCTAAAGATATTCCGGTTCAGCTTCTCTTCAATTACCGATTATAATTCAACTCCATCCACATTGAAAATTACTCCTTTGATTTATCCAGAGATATTTGGGGTAGATAAACAGGCTTATCAAAGCTCCTTTCAGGATTTGAACAGTAAGCGATTCAGGACCTATAACTCTACTTCTATTCATAGAACAATCAACTCCTGGATGTTCTCTTTGGGAGTCTCCTTTAATGCTGATATTCAGGAGATGAACAGCTCCCTTAACCCGTCAGCGGGTAAAGGAACAGTATATCCGACAAAAGATTCGTTGCAGAATAATATTAATTGGCGAAAAACAGATGTAGTTTTATCTCCGGGAATATCACACAGAATAGGTGGAAGCACGGAAATAGTATTATACATTCCTGTTGATTTTATGAGTTTGAATGTTAAGGATATTATTACCGGCATAACAAACCAAAAGAACAAAGTATATTTAAGGCCCAACGCTAAGGTTATCGCAAGTATCTCACATAATCTTAAATTTTCTGCAAATGCCTCACTGAGCAATAATGTCGGTGGGCTATATGATACTTACAGCGGGTATATCATGACCAATTACCGGATGATCTTAAACAAGTCTGGGGTAATGAGTGAGTCGCAATATCAGAACTATTCGGCCAACCTCAACTATGGGAACGCCATTCTCTCTCTCTTTGGCTCACTTGAAGGCTCATACTGGAGAAATAAATCGAATACCATGAATGGCACCCAATATTCTGGAACTTTAAGCAAGATAGAATCTTACAATATAGACAATAGCTCCCATGGTTACAGGTTTTCAGGGAAGATAAGCAAGCGTTTTGATGATATTGCAACAACCCTGACCCTTACAGGCGGTTATAACAATTCTTATATAGATTTGTTAAGACAAGGAACTATAATGAATACAGAGTATAGTACGCTTAATACGGGAATAAATCTGGGGACAAGATTTGGTAAATCTTTCCGCCTGAACTATTTTGTCGATTATTCCCAGAGTAAGAGCAGAATACGAAACAACGGAGAAGAGCAGAAACCGATAGATGTAGTAACTCAGATGACGGATATCAACTTTATTGTTGCAAAAAAAATGGCCATAAACCTTACCGCCGAACATTACTACAACGGCTCAATTTCCGACGGAGACCGCTCAATGTTCTTTTTGGATGCCGGAGCAAATTACAAGACCAAGAGGTTTGAGTACATATTGGAAGCGAGAAATCTGTTTAACACTCAGAACTTCAATTCTGCAGTATACAATAACACCACAAATTATATATATACCTATCAACTTCGTCCTTTCTCAGTGATTTTTAAAATCAAATTCAGTATAAGATAAACAAATAATGGATGTTTTAAGACTTAAAGAAGTTACCAATAAAGCTAAAATGGATTACAGACGGCTTTTGAACGCTCGCCTACTGGCAACGGCTTTATTGGATAGGTTGCTATTTAAATGTCAGGTAATATCCCTTGAGGGTAAAAGCGATAGACTTATTAACAGAAAATCAATTTTTGACCAAGAAAACTTATAATTTATTACTTTTGCTATGACAACTGGCGTATCCTTATTTACCGAAATTGGCACTATAATACTCCCGCAAATTTAGACCACTGGGTAAATTTAATAAAATGATTAATTTTACTCGTATGAACACAAGCAGAAAAAAACACAGTGCGGCATTTAAGGCGCAAGTAGCCATTGAGGCAATCAAGGAGCAGGAGACACTCAGCGAGCTGTCCAAGCGATTCGGAATACATGCGCAGGTGATCTCCAGCTGGAAGCGGGAGGTTCTCTCGCGCAGTCCGGAGATCTTCTCGAGCAAGGCACCTGACGAGGAGGCAGAAAG
>JBAYMP010000003.1:0-87756 GCA_041663505.1 Bacteroidales bacterium
AGTTACAGAAGATTGAGCAAGGATTTTGAATTCAACCCGGACACAAGTGAAGCGATGATACAGTTGGCGATGATTAAACTGATGCTTAACAGAATTAATTAATAAAATTTAAACAGTTTCTGAATACAAATAATTTATATTCATAGTATCTCCTGGCAAATCGACCTTGAATGATTTAAAAGAAGAACCAACTAAAACCGTAAACAGACTATCCCGATGGACTGGCAGGTTAATTGCAAAATTGCCATTTATTGCCAAAGGCTTGTTTCTTGAAGTATTATGCAGGTAATTCACTGACAGAGCAAGAGGATTAAACTCTTGCCCTTTTACATTTGTGAATGCTAATGAAATTACCAAGGCAATCAGGTATTTAGTTGGTTTCATCTGCTGATTTGCGTTTAGATGCAAATTTTATTTTTGCTTTTTCAACTACCATGTAAATACTGGGCACCAGCAATAATGTAAACAGTAAAGAGCTGGTTAAACCACCTATAATCACCCACGCCATACCGTTTTTGGCTTCGGAGCCAGGTGCTTGGGAAATGGCCAATGGCAACATTCCCAATATCATGGCAAAAGTGGTCATAATAATAGGACGTAAACGCTCTTTGCCCGCTTCAACCAACGCTTCAAAAAGGGGCACTCCCTGTTCTTTTAAATGATTTGCAAAATCTACAATCAGAATGCCATTTTTGGCCACCAACCCCAATAACATGATTAGCCCGCTAAGCGTAAATATGGTTAGGTTATTCATTGTCAGGCCTAACGCTAAGAAAACGCCAATCATAGCAACCGGTACAGAGAATAATACTACAAAAGGATATATAAGACTTTCGTACAAAGCTACCATCACAAAATACATCAGCAAAATTGCAATAATCAATGCGGCACCCAGACTGGCAAATGCTTCTTTTTGGTTTTTGACTTCACCCATATACTCCAGCGAAATGGATGATGGTAAGTTCGTTTCGGCTATTTTCTTATTAATATCGGCAACAATAGACCCCGATGGACGACCAACTGTAGAAGATGTAACCGTAATAGAAGGCATCCGACCAGTTCGTTGCAATGTGGTTGGGCTGGAAACTTCTTCGATTTTAGCCAACTGGTTAAGCCGGGCTACTTTACCTGTCTTGTTTACTACCATCAAATTGCATACATCGTCGATGCTTTGCCTGTTATAGTCGGTAATTTGCATGAATATCGTATATTCTTCCCCGGCATCTTTAAGTTGTATTTTGTCATTTCCTTTGAATGCCATGTTTACAAATTGGGAAACATCCTGCACCGAAAAACCCATTCTGCTGATTTTGTCGCGGTTGGGTACAATTTTTATTTGCTTGCGGTCGGATGATGTTGAATAGGCCACATAATCTGTTCCCGGAGTAGTTTGCACAATTTCTTTAATTATTGCAGCAGCGTGTTTAACAGTATCCAGATTAGTGCCTTTTATCACAAGCTGAATAGGTGAATTTGAAGAACCTGTTATTGATGCAGGTTGGGCTGTTACCTTTATTCCGGGAATTTTTTGTTCCAATTCGTTTCTTACCTCCCGACCAAATTGTTCAATAGAAATATCACGCTCTCTTTTGTCAATTAGATTAAGGTCAATTTGTCCCAGATTACTTTTGCTGTTCGAACTTACCATGCCAGTTTGGGTACCGGCCAATGTATAAACCGTAATAACTTCTGAATGGGAGAGAAGAATTTTTTCAGCTTCATAAAGAGCATGGTTAGTTTGATATAAAGATGCATCGGTCGAAAGCTCAATTTTCAGGCTAATCTGGCCATTATCGGTGGTGCCTATGAAGGCAGAGCCAATAAATCCTGTGGGGACTAATGCAACCGTGGCAACCATCAATATAAGAATAGTTGCGAAGAGGTAACGCTTGTGGTGCAAAGTCCATCCCAGTATTTTACCATAGAAATTTTTTAAAGTGTCAATAAAATCTTCAAAGCCCAGATTAATTTTTCCCCAAAACGTGTTTCCTGACAATTTTGTAAGTTTTCCAAACTTAGCGGCCAGTAAAGGTGTAAGCGTAAAAGATACTAAGAGGCTCATTAAGGTGGAGAACACAACCACCAACGAAAACTGGCGGATGATATTTCCTACAAGGCCAGTTGTCATAGCCATAGGAATGAATACCACTAAATCGACCATGGTGATAGCCACCGCAGTAAAGCCAATTTCGCTTCGTCCGTCCAATGCAGCCTGAACCTTGTTTTTCCCCATTTCCAGATGCCGGAAAATATTCTCAAGGATAACAATGCTGTCATCCACCAAAATACCTACCACTAACGACAAGGCCATAAGTGTCATCAGGTTGAGCGAAAACCCGAAAATATGCATCATGATAAAGGTGGGTATCATTGCAGATGGAATGGCAACCAATACAAACATTGAACTACGAAAACTGTGAAGAAACATTAACATTACAAAACTCACAATCAGTATAGCAAGAAACAGGTCTTCGACTACAGCGTTGGCCGATGATAAGGTATAAACTGATTGGTCGTTTGCAATTTCGTATTTGAAGTGTTGGTTGGCAAAGCGTTTCGTTAGTTCTTCGAACTTTTGTTTTACTCCTTTGCTAACATCTACAGCATTTGCGTTGTTAGTTTTATATACCTGAATACCAATGCCATTTTCACCATTGATACGGTTTATGGTAACGGGTGTATTGATGTCGTCGCTTATCTGTGCAATGTCTTTTAGAAGAACACGGCTTCCATTGGTGTTTTCACGGATAATAATATTTCGTATCATATCAGCGGTTTGCAAATCTGCATCCAGCGTAATAGCAAATTCCTGTTGATTTGATGTTACTTTCCCTGCAGGAAGTGAAACCGATGCAGCGTTAAGGGTTTGATATACCTGTGTTAACGGAATCTTATAAGAATTCAATTTGCTATTATCAATCTTGATATTGATTTGACGTTGTACTCCACCAATCAACGAAACTTCTCCTACTCCAAAAACATTAGAAAGAATTGGAATTATATCCTTATCGACTAATTTATATAAATCGGCATCATTCATGGCGGCAGTAACCGAAAGGCTTATGACAGGCCATTGGTCACTGCTTACCCTGTTCACTACCGGGTCATTTACATCGTCAGGCAAATCGGCTTTTATCTGGTTTATTTTCCGTTCAATATCTTGTTGTGCAACCTGGTCGTCCACTCCGTTTTTTAACTGAACAATAACAGATGAAACATTTTGCATCGACCTTGATGTAATAATATCAAGCCCTTCAATTGTTGATACTGCATCTTCAATAGGTTTGGTAACCGAAGACTCCACCACCTCGGGTGAAGCTCCCGGATAAGTAGTGTTAATAGTAACCACACCTGCATCAAATTTGGGTAGTAATTCATAATTTAACCCCAGATAACTTAATACTCCGAAAAGTATCAATACGGTAAACACTACGGTAATAAATAATGGCCGTTTTATGGATAATTCAGTTATTGACATATCCTTAAGATTATTGATTTATAACATTTACTTTCGAACCTTCAGCAAGATTGATTTGTCCCGAAAGAACAACGTCCTCTCCATCCGAAAGGCCATTAATTACCACAATGTTTTCCCCTTGCGAAATCCCAACTTTTACCTGCCTTACATGAGCTGTATTATTTTTAATGACATACACATAAGGCTCTTTTTTGTCGTTGACTAAAGCTTTTTTAGGTATTAAGATTTGATTTCCTCTGGATTCAAAATTGAAGGATACACTTACATTTGTGCCAGCTTTAAGTTTTTCTGGCGTATTGTTAATGAGGATGTCCATCTGGTAATTGTGGTTTTCATCGCCATTAGGACTAATGTAAATTACATTACCTGTAATAATTTTATCGGGGAAAAGCTGAGAGGAAACCTCAACTGGTTGATTTGGGCTGATGTAATAAACCTCACTCTCGTCCAAATAAACAGTAGCTTTTAATTTGTTCACGTTTACCACATAGGCAATGGGCGTACCTGCATTTATTATCTCGCCTACTTTGAAATTGCGGGCAGTTATAACACCGCTAACAGGGGCAATAATGTTGGCATTTTCAATTTGCTGGTTTATTAAATCGGCTTGCACCGAGGTGTTTTCGTAATTGTATTTGGCTGCAATCAGGTTAATCTCGCTGGTGGCTTTTCCCTCATATAATTCCTTTGCCCTGTGATAATCGTCTTTTAACTTATCTTTAGTTAATACAGTCGACTTTAAGTTAAGCTTGGCAACTTTAGTATCAACAGCCCCAATAATCTGTCCTTTTGTAACTTTACTACCCAAGTCAATATTCAGATAACTTATTAAACCCGAAGTTTGCACACTGATATTGGCTTCTTCAAAAGGTTTTAACCGGGCTGGTAAAATAGTTTGAGCAGTAAATTCAGTAGATTTTATTTTAAATGATGTTACCGTTACAGGGATTTGAGAACGGTCAACAGGTTTCTTTGCTTCATTTATCTTATGTTTATTCGAAGCTAAGATTGCAATTATGGCTGCCATAATGATTATAGCCACAATTGTAACGGCGATAATACCTTTACGTTTCATATATGTTTTAATTATTATTTTAATTGATTATAAAATGTAAACAATGTGCCTTTTGCTTTTTCATATTCCAGCCGGGACATCATGTAGGAAAACCGACTGTTTATATAGTTAGTCTGGGCATTTTTAAGGGCATTGTCATCGTTTAAGTAATCGCTTAACGGTACACTCCCTTTCTGATAGCTTAAATTTGTTTTGTTATATATTTTTTGCGCCAGTTCTAAGTTGTCGGCATTGTTCAGGCAACTGTTATAGGCGGATAAAAGGCTTTTCTCAACATTTTGGAATCGTAACTGGTAACTATTTTGCGCTAGTTCAAGGTTGGTGCTGGCATTCAGATAGGCAATCTTGCTTTCCTTTACCTGGCTGGTACGACGTAAGCCTGTTAAAATTGGGATATTTACAGAAAACCCAATGTAGGAATAGTTTTTCCAATTGTCGAATGAGCTGGAAAAACTTTTATCGTATGCCTGATTTCCAAACCTAGCAAAGGAATTGACAGTTGGGAGAAACGTTGCTTTTTTGTTCTGATAATTTATTCGCTGGAGTTCAACACTTGTTTTATTTATAGAGTATTCGCTTAAACTATCTTTCGAAAAGGCTCCTATTTCAGGAAATATTATATATTTATCATAACCGACCGTGTCGTTTAGGTTTAATTCTGCTTCAAGTGGCAACCCCATTGTATATTTTAAATTGTCAAGCGAATTTTTTCTCTGTGTAACTATTTCATTAAATTGATACTCTGTCGATTTTAGAACGACTTTAATACGCTCTAAATCAGTTTCTACAACTACGCCTTTATCATATTGCAATTCCAAAATTTTATATAGCTGTTGGTACGATTCAATGTTCTTGCGGAGCTTCGATTCATATTCACTATATATCATTACCTGAAAGTATGCTTGGGCAATATTGTAGATTAGCAAATCGGAATTTTGTTTTTCCTGAAGCCTGGCAATTTCAATATTCCTTTGGCCTGCCCTAATGTTGTTTATTTTTGACTGGTCGTATAAGGTTTGCGAGACATCAACAACTGCATTGTTGTTGTATTGTTTGCCAAATTGCATTTCTACTTCTTTAGGGCCTAAAATGCCAGCCGGGATTACTGTGGTTTGCATTTTAAGGTTGTCCGTAAAATTGAAAGTAGCATTTGCCTGTGGCAGGTATGCGCCTATGGCCTGATGTTCTTGTTCCTTTGCAATTTGTATGTTGTTATTGTAAACCTCTGCCGAAGCATGATTTTGTAAGCCAAACGCAATACATTCAGGCAAAGTGTATGTTTTCGCGGTTTGCGGAAATATTTTCCCTGTATAAAGGGCAATTAAAATAAAAAGTACGGTACGTCTCATTTTCTTATTTTATTCGTTTCCATGTTTTTACAGTAGAAAATAAGCCCTTAGATGCTTTTACTTTAAGCGTATTGGAATCGGGCATTTCAATTTCGCAGCTGGCTGTAAGCCCTTTTGGGGGGTTGTAAATGGAACCTCCTACCCATTGAGAATTCTGATATTTTAGGTTCCAAATTATAGAAAGCCCCATTATTGCGCGAGAATGAAGTTTTGAATCGGGGTTGTACTTATCGGTTTTTAACTTTCCGTTTTCATCGTTTGGTTTATCCATCCAAACTATTTTACCTGAATAGGAATTTCCGGACTGCAAGAATTCAATATGAACCGTATTCGTTTCGTTGCACCAAACCCCAATAATTTTATTGCCTCCGGTTTGGGCTGTTGCCGTAAACGCTGCAACTAGTAAAAAACCAATTATTAAAAGATAATTTTTCATGCCTGTAATTTTAATTTTGATTCAAAACTACAGTTGAAAAAGATGTCAGGAAATGAATAAAATGTGGAAATGGACGTTTAAAGGGGAGAAATGGACAGGCTTACCGGTTAGATAACCATGCCCTGAATTCGGTTACTTTAAGTTTCCCGACAAGTATTTGTTCGTTACATTTAACCGACAGTTTCACCACAAGTTTGCGGTTAAAATAAGGCTCTACTTCTTTAATGGCTGCAAAATTCAGTAAGAATTGTCTATTAGCCCGGTAAAACTGGCGGGTATCAACCAGTTTTTCTAACTCTTCCAGCGAATGGTTAACAATGAATTTTTGCTCATCGAAGGTAAATATAAAGGTAAGTTCATCGGCAATAAAAAAATAAGCAATGTCGGATGTAGCAACTGGAAGCATTTTTCCTTTGTGGTTGACAAGAAAACACGATTTGGACGAAGGTTTCAATGTATTTAGAAGGCTTGAAACCATATTAGTGGATTGTGTCTCTTTCTGAAAATGAGCTTTTAGCAGGTTTATTTTTTCAAAGCTTTTTTGAATTGCTTTGTAATCAAAGGGCTTAAGTACAAAATCCACACCGTTTAATTTAAACGCACTAATGGCAAATTCGTCGTATGCTGTGCAAAACACTACCGGACAGGTTATTTTTATTTGTTGAAAAATATCAAACGATAATCCATCGGCCAGTTGGATATCCATGTAAATTAAGTCCAGTAAAGGGTTAGTCTTTAGATATTCAACGGAACTGCTTATTGAGTCAAGAATATTCATTATTTCAACCGATGGTTCTACTTTTTTTAAGGTCTGAGCCAAATCTATTGCAGTTTGAGGCTCATCTTCTATAATCAGTATTTTCATTTTGCCTCAATTAATGGGATGATAACATTAAAAGTATCAGGGGTTTCAATAATTTCAATATGTTGCCCCGACAAATATTGGTAGCGTTTTTCAATATTTGCTAAACCTACCCGCGATGAGGTTTCAACCGAATTTTTGGGTTGCAGGTTATTCGAAATAGTTATTTGTTTGGCCTGATTGCTAAATATTTTTATAAATAGTGGCTTGTCTTTGGAAACTATATTATGTTTAACGCAATTTTCCACGATAATCTGAAGGCTGAAGGGAGGTATATACATACAAAAATGGAGTTGGTCAATTTGTATGTCAATAGAAAGGTTCTCTCCAAAACGGCCTTTTAACATAAAGCAATATGCTTCCAGAATATCTAATTCTTCTTTTAGTGTAATCTTTTCTATGTCAATTACTTGTAAAGAGTATCTGAAAACATCTGAAAGTCTTAATAAATACTCTTCTGCTTTGTCGACATTATTATGCATCATGGTTTTGAGCGTTGAGAGCGAATTAAAAAGAAAGTGTGGGTTCACCTGTTGGCGAAGGGTTTCGAATTTTGCATGAAGGTTTTCACGCAACAGACGCTCATTTTCGAGCATAATTCGTTCCCGCTCTTCAAATAAGATAAATGTATAATTCGTCATGTAAATAACAATACAAAGAATAATGCCCGAAAAAATTCGACGGTAAATATAATTTTCCTGTATATGGACATCACCACCTAACCAGGTTGCAAAAGAGTTGCCTGCTTGGATTAACCAAAAAGTTATAAAAACCCCAACAACAAGATATCCAATCGTTAATAGGCTTATAGTCTTTTTGTTTGACTGATAAACCTTTTTTATATAATCGACACCGAAAAGCAAAAGCCAATCGATAACACATAAAAAGAAAATAACTATGATTACAATATAAAAACGGATGCCAAAGGAATCTTTCGATTGTATAATCATGTTCAGCATCCCAATAATGCTTATACTAATTGAAGAAAGCAAAGCAATCAGTAACCGGTATTTCGAAATTGTTTGATTCATAAATACAAATTTACTATTGAAATTATAATAAAAATACTACTTTGGGTTAAAATGGACATAAAGGGCGTGTAAATGGACATATAACATCTGGAGGCATGGATTGGAGAACTAAGTTCCGGTAGTTCTATTTGCTTTCGAAGTCATTTTTTGACGTAAAAGATTCATATCCTCACTAACCTTTTGCTCAATCACTTTCGCATAAATCTGAGTTGTTTTAATACTTGTGTGCCCCAATAGTTTTGAAACGGTTTCAATAGGTACTCCATTAGTCAATGTTACTGTTGTAGCAAAAGTATGACGAGCAATATGAAAAGATAAAGGTTTTTCAATTCCGCAGAAATCTGCAATTTCTTTGAGGTAATTGTTTAAAAGCTGGTTAGCGTAAACTGGTAATAACCTACCAGATTCTAATACTCGTGGATTGTTTTTATATTTTTCGATGATTGCCATTGCTGGTGGTAACAGAGGTACTCGTACCGGAATATCGGTTTTATGTCGACATGTGTTTATCCAATATCCTCCATCAATACCCAGCGAAAGATTTTTGGGAGTCAGTTCATAAACATCAATATATGCCAAGCCAGTATAGCAACTGAAAACAAACATATCTTTTGCATGTTGAAGGCGAAGAATTTTGAACTCTTTTTGCTCGATGGCTGCGAGTTCGTCGGCTGTCAGGAACTGTCGGTTACTTTTAATAAATGAAGGTTGAAATTTCTGGAATGGGTCGCGGTCGAGCCAATCGTTTTTAATGGCCATGTTTACTACTTTGCGTAAACGCTCGATATGCTTCATTATGGTATTTTGCCCGCACGGTTTCTTCTGGTCCTTATGTACATATTTCTTCATAAAACATTCGAAATCGGTCAGGAATTTATAGTTAAGCTGAGAGAGGTAAACATCGGATGTTTTTAATTTGGCTTTTAAGAATTCCTCTACATACCGGCGGGTTGTGAAATAGTTCTTTTGGGTACCCCATTCCAATAGGTTTTTCATTTCGGTATTGTGATACTCAAAAATGGAGAGTAGGGAGTGTTCCTTTTCATCGAAACCACAGAATAAGTTTTTTATGGCTTCGGCGGTAACCATTTTTTTCTTTAAGGTTAGTTCCTGGTAACATTCGGTTAACCGGCTGTGGATTTGTTCCAGGTAAGTGTTGAGGTTACGAAATTCTTCGCTTTTACCCTTGGCAGAGCCTTTGGCATCGCTCCAATTATCGGGATGGATAAACCGTTTGAGTGAAACCTCTACACGGCGACCATCAACAGAAATACGTGCATAGATTGGAAGTAAGCCATTTTTGGCTTTGTTGGTGCGGCTAATAAACTGCACACCGAAGGTGTTGTTTGTTCTCATGACAATTCAGCTTTTGAGTTTTTGTTTTTAAATGATTTGGTTCACCGGAACTCATTCCGAAAATGCCCTCCAAACTCATTTAAATAAGACTAAAATAAACGATACATTGTGCTGATTTAATGCGTTTTGCATCGTTTTAGGTGAACTAAATTAAACTTTAATTTGGTTCACCGTTTAGTTCTCATTTCCACTGAAATTGTTCAATTGATATTGATTTACAAAAAATGAAAAAGCCTGCAAATCATACAATTTGCAGGCTTTTGTGTTGGGAAGAATCCCATTTTGTCGGGGTACTCCGACTCGAACGGAGGACCCCCTGCTCCCAAAGCAGGTGCGCTAGCCAACTGCGCCACACCCCGATTAATAAGAACTAACCCTTTTTGGTAAGGGATTGCAAAGATATGGAGTAAAAATCAATTTGCAAAATAAATCGAAACTCATATTCTTACGGTCAAACACTTTTTGTATCCTTGCGGGCAGTAAGTCCTCCCTCAATTACTCTCTGTTGAGAGAGAATTGTCTCTGCCTGGGTTTGAATCAGTTTAAAAATTTCAACAGGAAGAGTCATATATTCTATAGCCATATCGGTCAAAACTCTCGGCGGATCATTTTTTTGAGAAACAATACCTTCTTCTTTCAGCAGCATCTTTCCCTCTCCCATTCTTAACCACACTGGATTCAGCTCCGGAAATGTTAGAACAACTCTCTGTAGTATATTATCACTGATAGACTTTCTAATATTGTTTACATATCCATTGGACAGGCCACACTGTTTTTCGAAAGCAGCCTGGCTCATTTTTTTATATTCCAAAAAAACTTTAATTCGTTCTTTTACAGACATATGCAACATTTTTAAAAAGTACCACAGAGATTAGTTCTAATATATTTTGTAAATACAGAATATTGTTCTATATTGCATATAACTAACATATGTAACATGTCAACAAATATAACAAATATATCAAAAGTTACACCTCCTCCTCATGGTTATATAAATGAAATAGCAAAAATTCTTGGATGCCATAGGGTTACGGTAAGCAATGCTATAAAGAAAAATACCAAAGGAATATTGGCCGAGCAGGCAAGACAGATCTACAAAATCAAATATGGAATGGATAACAAAGAGTTTCTTTTTCAAAATGAAGAAAAAGAAAAACAAGTTGCAGAATTGGCTAAGGCCAAAGAAATTGCCGAAGAAAGAGACCGCTTAAAAACAGCTTTTATTGTCAACATGAGTCACGAAATACGGACTCCCATGAATGGCATTCTGGGTTTTATCGAACTTATGAAAGAGAGGGAGCTGACACGGGAAGAACAGCAAAAGTATATTGGCATTATAGAGAAAAGTGGTATTCGCCTGCTCAATATAATTAACGATATAATTAGTATCTCAAAAATAGAATCGGGACAAATGGGGATTTGTATTTCTGAAACTAATATAAACGAGCAGACCGAATACATTTACACCTTCTTCAAACCGGAGGCAGAACTAAAAGGGATAAAGATTTTCTTAAAAAATTCGTTACCGGCAAAAGAGGCCACAATAAAAACAGATCGCGAAAAGCTCTATGCCATTCTCACCAATCTTGTCAAAAATGCTATTAAATACAGCGATAAAGGTTCAATCGGAGTGGGATATGAGAAAAAGGGCAAATACCTTGAATTTTTTGTAAAAGACACTGGTATTGGCATTCCGAAAGATAAACAAGAAGCTGTTTTTAATCGTTTTATCCAAGCCGACATTAGCGATAAAAGGGTTTTTCAGGGAGCCGGACTGGGATTATCTATTTCGAAAGCTTATGTGGAAATGCTGGGTGGCGAAATCCGGGTAGAAAGCGAAGAAGGGAAAGGCTCAATATTTTATTTTACCATTCCATACAACACTGAACCTGAAGAAAAAATAGTTGCTGAAAATATTATTCCGGCAGATGAAGCGGAGAATCATGTTAAAAACCTGAAAATACTAATTGCCGATGACGACGAAATATCGGTAATGCTAATTACAAAAACAATCAAAATATTTTGCAAAGAAGTTCTAAAAGCCAGAACCGGCGTTGAAGCTATTGAAATTTGCCGTAATATCCCTGACATCGATTTGATTCTTATGGATATCAAAATGCCCGGGATGGATGGATATGAAGCCACCAGGCAAATACGACAATTCAACACAGACGTGGTTATTATTGCACAAACAGCTTATGCACTGACCGGGGACAGAGAGATGGCAATAGAGGCGGGATGTAATGATTATATCTCAAAACCGTTAGATATGGTTTTGCTAAAGGCGACAATAAAAAAGTATTTCAAATAATAGTGTCCCGTTTTACTAACGGGATTACCAAGGCTTTATTGCTTTGCGGTGAGGGGGGGATTCGAACCCCCGGAACCCTTGCGAGTTCGGCAGTTTAGCAAACTGCTGGTTTCAGCCACTCACCCACCTCACCAAAATTTTGGGTAACATTGCTTCTTGGGACGGTATATACCGCAAAGGAGTGCAAAGGTACTAATTTCTTTTTATGTACAAAATTACTTTTGCCCGGTTTTTACAGCCTCTACACTTACACCTTCTGCAATTACACTCAAAGCTGTCATCAGTTGATCTGCCTCAGGTTTGTCTCTGAACGGCCCTATAAAATATATTGTTTTTCCGTTTATCACCTTCATTGCAATATCTTTTTCGGTACTCTTTCTAATCAAATCCAGTATAGGTTGGGGAATTCCGTCGGGATATTTTTCCAGTTTCACCTGATAGCTGTTCTCCTGAGTAATTTTCCCCTCCAGCAATCTTGCGCTTTTGATACTTATGCTGTTTCCATTGTTGAAGGCAAGGGCTACTACATTCTGGAACTTTAGGAATTTCACCTTTGCAAGGGCATTGGAGAGCTCGTCGTAACTAAAGAACCGTCCCACTGTGTATAGGTACTTACCGGATGGAGTCACAGTTTCGAATACCGGACTCAAACCTTTGAGAGATTCCAAAGAGGCCTTTTTTGACAAAAGGAAAAGTTGAATGCTGTATACCAACCCGTCTGGTAAGGAGCTCTCTTCTATAATAACTGCTTTATCAAGAATCTTAAAGGCGTAATCTACCAGAACTATCGGATCCAGTACCTCCATTTGCGGGAGTCTGCCATATAGCGACAGTTTTGTAACCATTTTATGTTTAACCGCAGAAGTGTCCTCTTCGGAAACGCTCTCCTTAAAAAAATCTTCTCTTGGAACTATTATCCCTTTGCTGAGAAAATTCATCTCTTTCTCCTGAACAAGCTTATTGGCAATATGCAATTTTGATTGATACTCAATCAGCAGAAGCTCTCCGGAACTTATCTTCTTTTCCAATAATGTCTTGTCATCCGGATTGGTCAAAGTATTGTAAAGTTCTCTGTTGGCACTTATTTCCGTAATAATCTTATCTATATCGCTCTGAATTTTTCTTGCCTCCTTGACCATCTTTGCGTACTCGTTAGCTTCCGGGTTGGTTTCCACAGTGTTAGAATCACTCTTTTCAATCTCAAAATGAATACTCTTTCCTTTAGGGCTCAAAGAGGCAATCTCAATAGCATCTTGAGTAGAGCCGATTGGACTCTTTACCGGAGTACTTTCGAATTCAAGCTGATAAATCTGGATGCTGTCTTTTGCCTTAACATCCCTGTTGGATGCTAATATTGAATAATCTCCGCTGTCGGAATTAATGAAAAGATAGTCATCTGCGGGAGAAGAGTAGGGGAAGCCGAGGTTCTGAGGAACACCCCATGCTTTAGCTTTTTCATCAAAATTACTGATATACAGGTCGAAACCACCCATTCCTGAGTGACCGTCAGAAGAAAAATACAACTTTTTGCCATCGGGACTAATTACCGGAAACAATTCATCTCCGGGAGAATTTACTATATTACCGAGTGGCTGGGGAGCACTCCACTTAATTCCATCGATATATTGAGTAGACCAGATATCCCATTTACCATTTGAATCCTGAGCGGAAAAATACATAGTGCTCTCTCCGTTTCTGTACAGCATCACATTGTTAAGCGGGTAATCTCTCCTGTTCCTGTTTAGAGATTTGGGTACAAGAATCCAGGTGCTATCTGCAATATCCGGATAATATAGGTAAAAATCTTTTAACGGAACATCTATTGAGCCGTAAACCCTTGGTCTGGCTCCATACTCCAGCATCTGCATACCGTTTTCGCTTCTGGCAATCTGAGCTATTAAATTTTTCTGAAAATTAGTATCGACAGTTTTTGCAAAAATCTCTTTATAAAGGAGAATTGCATCATTAAAATTGTAGCTCTTTCTCAGTTCTTCTGCATGAGAAAATTTGCTTTTTTCATCTGGAGTTTGTCCCACTAAAAGACTACCAACAAGCATAAAAAAAAGGAGCAAGTGGATAGGCTTTTTCATACAAATTTTATATATCGGCTTACAAAAGTACGAATTTCTTTATATTTACTGAAAAAATACTACTTTTGTACCCTAATTTTCCTTGAATTATATAATTAAAATTAAATATCCATGCAAAGTAAAGGTGCCATTCGTATTTTGACAATAGTGATTGCCATAGCCTGTATTTACCAGTTATCGTTTACATGGGCTACCAAACATCAAGAAAAGAAATCGAGGGAGTTTGCAGAGAAGACTGTTATGACCGAGCAAACCTTACCCGCATTTCAAAATATTTCTAACGAGAACAAAGCCTTTTATCTGGACTCTCTTCGTTCACTAAAGGAAAAATTTTACATCGACTCTGTTTCAGCAGAGAAGGTGTATTTGGGTTTTACCTACAAAGAGATTAAAGAAAAAGAGATAAGCCTTGGTCTTGACTTGAAAGGTGGTATGAACGTGACACTGGAGGTGAGTGTTGCCGAATTGGTAACTTCTCTGGCTAACGACAATGCATCTCCACAATTTACAGAAGCTATTAATCTGGCCAGAAAAAATATGGCCACTTCCCGTACAGACTTCATAACACTATTTGCAGAAGCATGGGATAAGATAGCTCCCGGTCAGAGACTTTCACAGATATTTGGTACATACGAAATGCGTGACAGAATTAAACCGGAAACATCTAATGCAGAGGTTATCAATGTGATTCGCGAAGAGGCCGAGAGTGCAATTTCAAACTCCTTCAACGTACTTAGAAACCGTATCGACCGCTTTGGCGTAACATCGCCGAATATTCAGAAGCTAGGCAATACCGGTCGTATACTTGTGGAATTACCAGGTGTTAAAGAACCAGAACGTGTCCGTAAGCTCCTTCAAGGTACTGCTTCTTTGGAATTCTGGGAAACTTACGAAAATCAGGAGGTTTATCAATATCTTGTTGAAGCAGACAAAGCAATCAAGGATCTCGGGAATATCGCTGCAATTGATTCTCTGGCTGCTCCTGATTCGTTACTTGCTGCCGCAGGTAAAACTTTGACAACAACCGACTCCACTAAAGTTTCTGCTGATACATCAAATGCCGGTGCTTCTCTGCTGAGCGAAATCAAAGGCGAAGATACACTGTCTGCAGGCCAGGCAGCTGTGGCAAAAGAAAATCCGCTCTTCTTCCTTTTAAATCCGAATGTTTCTCAAGGACAACTAATCCCCGGACCGTGTATCGGAAGAGCACACTATAAAGATACAGCAAGAATTAATGCGTGGTTAAAAATGCCTCAGATTCAAGCTATTCTTCCTTCTGATCTGAGACCTAGCTGGACAGTAAAAGCTGTTGATCCTGCAGGAACAATCTTCGAACTTGTGGCAATTAAGGTGAATACTCGTGATGGTAAAGCACCTCTCGACGGCTCTGTCGTAACTGATGCCCGTAAGGAATTCGGCGGCACCAGCGGGGTACCGGAAGTTAGTATGGGGATGAATGCAGAGGGAGCCAGGACGTGGGCAACTATGACATCCAACAATATTGGCCGTTGCATCGCAATTGTACTGGATGGTATGGTCTACTCATATCCTATTGTTAACTCTGAGATTACAGGAGGTCGTTCGGCAATCTCCGGTCACTTTACAATCCAGGAGGCAGATGACCTGGCCAACGTTCTTAAGTCAGGTAAACTTCCGGCTCCTGCAAGAATCGTTCAGGAAGCTGTGGTTGGTCCTACCTTGGGTGCCGAATCCATCAGTGCAGGTTTGCTCTCTTTCGTACTTGCGTTCGTGCTGGTTCTTATATATATGATTTTCTTCTATAATGGAGCAGGTCTTGCAGCTTGTATTGCCCTGCTTTCCAATGTCCTGTTCTTAATGGGTGCACTTGTTTCATTCGGATTTGTTCTTACGTTGCCGGGTATCGCAGGTATAGTTTTGACTATGGGTATGGCAGTGGATGCCAATGTAATTATCTATGAACGTATAAAGGATGAGTTGAAAGCCGGCAAGGGAATCCGGCTTGCGGTCTCTGAAGGGTTTAGTAACGCTTACTCTGCAATCATAGATGGTAACCTTACAACAATCTTCTCTGGTATTGCTCTTGCTGCATTTGGTTCCGGTCCGGTTGCAGGTTACGCCACAACATTGATTATAGGTATCATCACCTCTTTGGCAACCTCAATCTTCATCCCTCGTTTGATTTTTGAAAGCAGAATGAATAAAAATAAGAAACTTACTTTCTCGAATAAATATACCGAAAATTTCCTTCGCAATACTAAGATTGACTTTATCAAAATCCGTAAATACGCCTATGTATTCTCTGCTGCTATAATTTTAATATCAATCGGATTTATCTGTACAAAAGGGTTCAGCTACGGTGTAGATTTCACAGGTGGCCGTACCTATGTTGTAAGGTTTGATAAAAATGTAACAACCTCTGAGGTTCGTACAGCAGTATTGGATGAGTTTAAAGAGGGTATTGAGGTAAAACAGTTTGGTGCAGGTAGCCAGATGAAAATTACCACAAAATATATGATCGAGAACAACTCAACTGAGACTGATGCCCTGGTTGATGCTAAACTTTACAATGCTTTAAAGGGTCTCTATGCCAGGCCGATTTCATTGGAAGAGTTCACTTCGACAACAGTTAACCCTAACGGTATTGTCAGTTCGGAAAAGGTAGGACCTACAATTGCAGACGATATAAAGAGAAATGCTATAATTGCTGTAGTATTTTCACTTGTTGCTATCTTCCTTTATGTAGCGTTACGTTTTCGCAGTTGGTCGTGGGGTACAGGCGGTATAGTAGCATTGATGCACGACGCTTTTATTGTAATTGGCTTCTTCTCTATCTTCTCAGGAGTATTTCCATTCAGCCTGGATGTAGACCAGCAATTTATTGCAGCCATTCTTACGGTTATCGGTTATTCGATAAACGATACGGTTGTTATTTTCGACAGGATTCGTGAATACAGAACTCTGTATCCTAAACGGGAACTTGCTATAAATATAAATGAAGCAGTTAACAGTACGCTCTCCAGAACAATTAATACATCCTCTTCAGTTTTGATTGTACTGATTGCAATTGCACTTTTTGGCGGTGAGGTTATCAGGGGATTTTCAGTTGCATTGATAGTAGGTACAATAATCGGTTCATACTCTACAATATTTATCGCAACCCCAATTGTTTACGATATGAGTAAAGCGAAGCTGTCAAAGCAAAAAATGAAAGAGATTAGGTAAATCATACGAAATCGTACGGGGACGCATATTGTGTGATGTCCTGATAAATAAAAAAAAGAGAGGTTTTTCCTCTCTTTTTTTTATTAACTTTGAACTAAATATTAAAAATTAATAACAATATGGAACTTCCTTTTGCAGAATCCTACAAAATTAAAATGGTAGAGACTATTAAAAAGAGCACCAGAGAGGAGAGAGGGAAATGGATGAGAGATGCCAGATACAATTTATTCAACCTTAAAAGCGACTATGTATTTATAGATTTATTGACCGATTCCGGAACCGGTGCGATGAGTGATAAACAATGGGCTGCAATGATGGAGGGAGATGAGAGTTACGCAGGAGCGCGCTCCTATTACAATCTTAAGGAGAGTATCAGTGAGATTACCGGCTTCCCCTACTTTTTGCCAACCCACCAGGGAAGAGCAGCGGAAAATGTGCTCTTTTCTTCGATAATAAAGGCCGGAGATATTCTTCCCGGTAACTCACACTTCGACACAACAAAGGGCCATATAGAGTTCAGAAAGGCACACGCTGTCGACTGCACAATTGATGAGGCTAAGGATACCAACCTGGAAATTCCTTTTAAAGGTAACATGGACCTCAATAAACTTGAAGATATCCTTAAAAAATACCCTAAAGAGAAGATCCCTTGCATAGTTGTTACCGTAACAAACAACACCGCCGGCGGACAACCGGTATCAATGGCAAACGTCAGAGGTACCTCTGCTCTGGCAAAAAAATATGGTGTAAAGGTGTTGTTTGATTCGGCAAGGTTTGCAGAGAATGCATACTTCATTAAAACAAGAGAGGAGGGATATGCAAATAAGAGTATAAGGGAGATTGCCCTTGAGATGTTCGGTTATGGTGATTTTATGACAATGTCGTCCAAGAAGGATGCCATTGTAAATATGGGGGGATTTGTGGCTTTCCGCAATGAGCAGGATTGGCAAAGCTGTCAGATGTACAACATTATGTTTGAGGGATTTATTACTTATGGAGGAATGTCCGGTAGAGATATGAACGCACTGGCACAAGGGCTAAAGGAGGGAACAGAATTTGAGTATCTTGAGACCAGAATTGCCCAGATTGCATACTTGGGCAAAAAACTGGATGAGTATGGTGTGCCTTACCAAAGGCCATCGGGAGGACACGCAATTTTTCTTGATGCCAAAAAGATTTTAACTCACGTTCCAAAAGAGGAGTTTATTGCTCATACACTGGGGATTGAGCTCTATCTGGAAGCAGGTATAAGAGGGGTTGAGATTGGAGCTCTATTGGCGGCCAGGGATCCGGACACCCGGAAAAACCGTTATCCGGAGCTGGAACTACTGCGACTGGCAATCCCCCGCAGGGTATACACAAACAACCATATGGATTATGTGGCAGCCGCTGTCAAAAATGTATATGACCGCAGGGAGACAATTACCAAAGGTTACCTCATTACAAGAGAGGCTCCTATAATGAGGCACTTTACAATAGAGATGCAACCGAAGTGACCTACCCGATATATAGCCCCTCTATCCTTACTTTATAAGAGCCATCCCTCATTTTGGTAACGGCGTTGACAAGCCCGCTGTGACGCCATTGAAGCATACACCTGTGAGGTAAAAACCAATATCTTCGTCCCAGTTTTATCTCTTCCCGGGATTCTTTGATTATTCCTTCGTATGCTTGTGAAACATAAAACCCGATATCTTTAAATCCATCTGTTCTGGGTCTTAAAGGGCCTGTTACGTTCCAGTAAATAACGCCGTTCCTCGCATCGACATCATACACTACACCGCAATGAGTTACGGGACAACCACAGGACATTCCCATAGGCCTGCCAATCATAACGTCACCTTTTTTAATCTCAAGCTCTTTGACTAAAGCCGGATTATAAGGCAGAATAGTCTCTTTTGGACCCGGCTCACCATCAATAATATCGAGGATAAAATCAAAATCCCTTTTCAAACTGTCTTTCCACTCCAGCTTTTCTCCTAAATTCTCTCCTCCGGCACAATTTACACAAGACTTTGTAGGTGCAAAATCTGCTTTCTTTTCTGTAATATGAATACACTTAGCTATTTCTGCCTTTCCTTCCTGAATGGCTCTTTCAAAATCCCGACATGATTTGTAGCCACAAGCCCCGCAATTTAAATTTGGAAGGTTGAATTTTATTTGATCTATTGTCATATTTAATATTAATTTGAAAAAATATTATTTAATTTCTTTATAGCAATTTTTAACGAATCCATAAATCTCTCCAAGTCCTTCTCTGTTGTAAATCTGCCAAATGTGACTCTGATACCCCCTCTTGACTGAAATTGATCCAGTCCTATTGCCTTTAGTACGTGAGAAGAGCCGTTGGACTGATTGGATGAACAGGCGGAACCGGCAGAAACAGCGAACCCCATTTCGTCCAGTAAAAAAAGGAATCTTATGGTTTCTCCTTCCAAGCCGCCTAAACAGAAACTTAAATGCCCTGGCAGTCTGTTAACCTCATCACCGTTGATATACGCGCCATCGTAATTATTGATGAGAAAGTCCGATAATTTGTTCCGTAAAGCAGTAAGTCTGGCGAACTCGGAATCTATTTCTGAATAGCAGATTTCCGCAGCCTTTGCAAAGCCTGCAATCCCCGGTATATTTTCGGTGGTAGATCTCAATCCGTTTTCCTGCCCGCCACCGTGTAATAGCGGAGTAATTGTTGTTCCTTTTCTTATATACAACGCACCAACTCCCTTAGGGCCGTATATCTTGTGAGAGTTTATGGTAAGCAGGTCAATGTTTGACTTTTCGACATCTATGGGTAACTTGCCAAAGCTTTGACAGGCATCGCAATGAAACAAAATACCCTTTTCTTTGCATATTTTGCCAACGGCATCGATTGGCTCCAGAGTGCCTATTTCGTTATTTGCAGACATCACAGAAACCAGAATGGTTTTTGGATTGATAGCTTGCAGGAGAGACTCCGGCTCTACAGTGCCCTTATTATCAACGGGAAGATATGTTATTTCAAATCCCTGTGATTCAAGCCATTTGCAACTGTTTAGAATGCAATCGTGCTCAATGGAGGAGACAATAATATTGTTCCCTTGATTTTTTTTAGCAAAAGCGATACCTTTTATCGCAAAGTTATTGGATTCTGTTCCACCAGAAGTAAAGTACACCTCCTCCGGCCTTGCACCAATATACTTTGCAATAACCTCTCTCGATTTGGTTAAAACATCTTTGGCATCAGTTCCGAATGAATGAAGGCTTGAAGGATTTCCAAACGAAACATTATTATAGAGATTCATCACCTCAATTACTCTGTTATCTACAGGAGTGGTTGCCGCATAATCCAAATACACTCTATCCATTACAAACATTACTCGCCTACATAGAATAACTCTTGCTCCAATGTTCTCAAAACCCCAAAATGGTGCTTTGAGCCGATCTCTTTTTTCCCTGCACAGATTGTGCAGGTACCAACAGGAGGATTACCACGGAGATACATTGGAAATTCTATCTCGGAAGTCTTGAGGATTTTTCTTATAATAGGGTCTATACCAATGCCGTATAAAGCATTGCTCTCGACTATCGAGATATCATTTGCAGATTCGAGAACCCTGTATCTGAACACCTCTCGTTCTGCCTGGGATATCAGATCAATTTTTGTTATTACACAGATATCGGCTAAGGTAAGCATCGGACCAATCTTTCTGGGCAGATTCATACCGCTTGTTGCTTCAAGCACAACTACTCCCAATGAGTTCTCTACATAAGGTGAACAACGTAGACACAACCCTGCTGTCTCAACAAAAAGAAAGTTAGATCCAACCTTTTCTGCCCACTCTACAGCTTCGTCGAGAACAACTACATTACAATGATCCGGACATAATTCACCGGAATAGATTTTCTTTACCGGTATCCCAAACTCTTTTTTTATGGTTTGATCTTCATCTGCATAAAGAACATCAATTTTTATATAAGAAGGTTTATACCCCTTTACAATCATTCTTTTTAGTACCTGTCTGATGACAGTTGTTTTCCCACAAGTAGGAGGGCCCGCAAATACAATTAATTTCATATGTAGGTAATTTTAATTTCATTTTTAAATATTTATCGACAGCTCATCTAACATTTTAGTATTAATCTCCTCTCCGGCTCTTATTAACCCCCTGTAATACAAAATTATGTTGTCCATTATTTTAAGCTTGTCTGCTGTGATTTTTTCCCCGTCATTTGATCTGATTAATTTTTGCATAGCTCCGTTTTTCATAATAATTCTGAAATCGGAAAAAAGTGCAATCGTAGGATCGTGTGTTACAAAAACAAAAATTTTATTATAACCCTTAAGTAGTTCTATTGCCTTGGTTTTATTTATGCCTGCATTTTCAATCTCATCAAGCAGGATAATAGGAGAATTACCAATGATTACAGCATCTGCAATTAACAGAGACCGGGTCTGCCCGCCGGATAATTCTGTCATGGCCGTCTCTTTTATTATAGCTTCGCCTGTAAGCTTATTTGCAAAATCTATAGTCTCCTCAACGACTTCATCAATATTTACGGCACCTCGTACGGTTGCGTGAATTGTAAGGAATTCACCTACCGGTAAATCACTTAAAAAGTTTGTATGTTGAGAGATTAGTGCAATGGGGTGTTTAGAAGGATCGAAAGAGAAGTCTTCCGGAATGACCTCATCGTTTATCAGTATTTGTCTTCCGGACGGGGTATTCTGATTGGCAAACAGTTCTATATCATTGATCAACGTTGTCTTTCCACAACCGGTGGGACCAACAATGCTGACAACATCTCCGATTTTTAGTTCAAAAGACTCTACTTCCTCTTTTCGACCATCTTTGCCCAGGCCTCCGTGTACTGTTATTTTCTGAATATCCACAATAAAGATTATTAAAAAATTATCTGCAAATATATCTATAATGTCTATAGAGTTGATGTATATTTGCATTGTTGTTTAAACGCCATTTTATTTATTATCCAATAAAATTTTATGTATTAATATAGTTTTATTTACTATTCCATGAAAAGTTCAAATAATTTTAATAATGAGTACTCCTCTCAGTTAAAGAGAATTTCTTTGCAATTTATCAGTGAGAAGGAGTTTGGAAAAATAGACAGGACATCTGTAAGATTGCAGTTTAAGAAAGGGGAGACTATTCTTAAACAGGGGAGTCACCCTACAAATATTGCCTGTCTTGAAAATGGAATAGTAAAATTCAATTACGAAAACGAAACAGGAAAAAATTTAATTCTGACAGTTGTTACGGCACCAAAAATACTGGGCGGTGCAAACCTTTTTTATAAGGACAACAACCTTTTTTCTATAGTAGCAATAGAGGACTGCGATGTAATTTTAATAGACAATAAAATATTGGAATCCGTTCTGATGGATAACTCCAAATTTGCAATGGTAATGTTCCAGATAGCTTCTGAAATGTTTAAACAGTCTGTTATAAATTTTATTAGCCTTGCTTTCAAACAAAAGGAGGGAAGAGTGGCAGATGTTATTCTATATCTTGCAAAAGAGGTTTATCATAATGACTCTTTTCTGGTATCTTTAACAAGAAAAGAGTTGGCAGAATATGCCGGATGTTCTGTGGAAAATGTAATTATGACTCTTTCTAAATGGCAGAATGAGGAGATTATATCATTGGATAAGAAAATGATAAAGATAATTGACAGCGAAAAGTTAAAATTCATCAGTAAAATTGGATAACAATGCTTACACAAAAAACCAGATATTCAATGTTAGCTTTGACCAGGCTCGCAAAAGAGTATGGAAAAGGAACATTAATGATAAGCGAAATAGCGGAAAGTGAGAAAATCCCAAAACGTTTTTTGGAATCGATACTATTGGAACTCAAAAAACAGGGTTACCTGGCAAGTAAACTTGGGAAAAAGGGAGGATATTACCTGTTAAAAAGCCCTGATAAAATCAGTTTACTGGAAATCGTCAGGATTTTTGAAGGGAGTATTGCTATGCTAAGATGTACTTCCGAGAAGTTCTACCAACCTTGCGAGCACTGCAAAGACGAAGCAACATGTTCGATAAGAGGAACATTTAAAGATATACGCGAATATACTTATAATAAATTGGTTAATACAACGTTAGACAAATTGATCATATAGAAACAATGTTTAATGAGTGACTAATTACAATACTGCTTCTTTTTTTTGTAGATAGTCCTGCAATAAAATATTCGAGCATTTTGTATAAAGACAGCACTGTTACTTCATTTTCATATGATGAAATTATTCCGTCAAGATTTTTGGTGTCAAATAAGAAATTTGTATTGGTATAACCGCCGGTAAATGACATGCCTGCAGCAATTATTTTTTCTATTGCGTTCATATTTTCCTTTTCAAGGGTCGTATCCTGTATAATGTTTATTGGTAAAAGTTTACAAATACATTCGATTATCTGACCATTTTTAATGGATTTCTTACCAACAAAATGAATGATTGAGGGTAATTCATTTAAAATCAATATTCTCATAAAATAAGTGACTATATTGTCGATAGATACAAGATTTTGGGTAGAATCCGGAAAAACTGATATTCTTACTGTTTCATTTGGATACCTTTTAGAGAAGTTATATACTCTTTTTACAAAATCAAAAATACCAAAATCAGTAATGGTCACTCCTGATTTATTATCACCCGTAACCTGGGATAATCTTATTACATACCCGTTTAAATTACTTTTTTCTATATATTTTTTTACTACATTTTCTGCGAATCTTTTAGATTGCTCATAATAGTTCCTGAACCCTGCTATATCTTCGTTGGAATAAAACTTTTCCTCAAATAATTGTGGCATTTTCCCGCACGAGTATGCGGTACTTATAAAAAAGAAACGGGATTCAGGCAGGGAATATTTTAAAAATGTTTTTATTGAATTTTCTACTCCGTTTACGTTTGTATCAAATATCTCATCCCTATCCTTTTCAGAAAACTTTAAGCATGCCGCAAAATGAAAATAATCTACTTTTTCATTGAATATATTCCCCAGTTCTTCCTTTGAGATAGAAAAATCTTCATTAAGCAAAGAGTAGCTATATACTTTTAAATTTTTTAAATTGATACTTTTAAAATTGTTTATTTCGGCCAAAGCATATTCCATTCTCTCTGCAGAGGAGTTTCCACGGCCATCCCTCACCAGGGCGACTACTTCATAGTTTTGAATGAGTAATTCATTTATAAAGTGAGAGGCAACATAACCGTTTGCTCCGTCAATTACAATTTTTCGCATCTGTTACTTTTTTAAAGTTATAAATCTCTTTTATTTTAATGAAAGGATTCAGGTAAATTGTTTACAGAAAAATTAACAGCATCAGAAGTACGCTCATTGGAATAAAAAGATTGTCGCTGCCTCTCCAGCTGAAAAGTTCGACAAGTGTGCTTACCACTGCAATACCCATTGCAAGCCAGAATGTTTTCAGATCGAATGACATCCGGTAGAAATAGAGAGCAATAGTGCTGATAATAAAACAGGAAACCAGGAAAGATCCCGAACCCAGCCATGTTTTCTTTAGTTTATGGCCAAAAATATGAATGTTATGATTGTTTTTCTTTATGTTCAGGCCCAGAATGCCGGCTATAGGGTCACAAATAGCCAGCACCAGAATTGGCAGAATATAAAGGAACTCATTTTCAAGCTTGCTGGAAATCAAAAAAGTAAGATAAATGGAAATAGGTAACAAATAACTCCCCACGGATATCCTGTCAATGTCATTAATTGATCTCAATTGAGTTCCTTTGCGGCTGATAAACAGAATCAGAAAGAAAAACAGAGCCAGTACCAGAACATACCAGTGGTCCGTAAAAAGATACGGGAAGGTTATTGTTGAAAGTGTTGCCGTAAAGTGTGCCAATTTACGTGTTATTTCTCCCTTGATCCCCAAGCGACGGTATACTAATTCGGCAAAAGCCAGCACTAAAATAATTGCAATCAGAAAAATAACAGTCAAAGTTATCTGGTTTCCCATATCTTAAATATTTATTAAACTTCCAATAAATGCTATCCATGCACCAACAGCCACGAGACTGTCGAATCTGTCAAGAAAACCCCCGTGTCCCGGAATGAAGTTGCTGAAATCTTTGACATTGTATTTCCGCTTATAATATGAGGCAGAAATATCGCCTGTAAATGCAAAGAGCACCACTCCCGCTGCCAGAAGCATTGCTTCTAACGAAGGTGCTGCAATAAGGCTTTTGATAAGAAGTGCGCTTAAAATGGCAACCAGTGCTCCTCCGGTAAAGCCCTCCACTGTCTTGTTGGGGCTTATTTTGGGACATAGTTTTTTTCGTCCCCATAGCTGTCCCGTTATCTGGCTGAAGCTGTCAAAAATGGAAAGGATAATGAACGAAAAGAGAATTAACTCCTTTTTCATGCCGCTGAAAAAGAAAAAGCCAAAAGAGAGCACTGCAAAAAGAAAGGCTGAAAGCAGGAATAAACCCTTCCTGTTATATCCGGATTTCCTGAAAAGCTTAAACAGTTCATAAAATCCGGCAATGATAATCACTAATGCAAGCTGCCGGAAAGCTATCGGATTTATTACTATGCTGAAAAATAAAATATTAATTATCAGGAAGTATGTAGAAAATTTTATCCAATTTTTGCGCGCATCTCCGGGCTCTTTTCTCCGGTTAATAAAATAGAATGCTACTCCTCCGAGAAGAAAATATACAAGAATTACAAAGTAGATTGTCCGTATCATTGGCTTATAATCATTATAATCCCAAAAGCAATCATGCCTATCGCATACCATTTTCTTACAGGGCCTTCTGCCCGGTCAGTTTTTAAACCGGCAAGGAATTTGGGACCGGCAAAAGCACCAATTATTGCCCCGGCAGTAAGAAAATAAACCAGAGTGAGGTCTATTTTACTAACCAGAAAATGTGCTCCCAGAGCAGAAACCGTATTTACACTAACTATCATTAACGAGGTTCCCAAAACCATCTTTATTGGAATGCGCATGTCAAATAATCCTGCAAGTACGGGTGCTGTGCCGCTTGTTCCAAAGGTCCCTGTAATTATTCCTGCCATGAAACCATACACAGAACTTTTCGAGATTTTTTTCAAACCATATCCATCGAGTATTTCTACCCTGTTAGCTTCTGCTCTTTCTCCCCTCCGTTTACTGAGAAGCATGTTCAGAGCAATCAATATTGAATAAACGCCAAAACTTATTTTCAACTGTCTTGAAGTCATAAGGTTTGTAAGGCCTACCCCTAAGATAGCTCCGATAATGCCGGTAAGTGCAAATATAAGTCCCATGCGAAAATCGATGTTGCCGTTTTTGTAATGACTAAATGAGCCAACAATGCAAATGGGCAAAGAGGCAGCAAGAGAGGTGGCTACCGCAGTCTGAGCCGGTATGTTAAAAAGAAGAATGAGTACGGGAAGAAAGACAAAACCTCCACCGCCACCTGTCATTGAGGCAAAGAAACCAATTGTAAAACCAATCAGTGGCAACCAAAGATAACTATATTCAAATGCAGAGTGAAATATCATATATCTTTCTCTTTAAGAACCCAGTAAAGTCCTTTTACATTAGACCGCATTTCCGGAATTATAAGTTGGATTGTAATATGTTCTATAGCTCCCAAAATCCCCCAGATTATCATAAAATAGTAGAAAGGAACAATAAAACCTACCGTAAAAAGGCAAATAAAGAAAGCACCCTGAACATACCCGCTTATTTTGGTCATATAGAGGTGAAAACTGGGAAGTCTTCTGAATTTAATAAGCGAAACAACTATTGTGAACAACAGCGATCCGATGAAAATGAGGAAGCTTACCTTGTATGGCAAGAACTCTTCCAGTTTAAAAGCATAAATGCCAGCAAATGCCAGCAGGTATGTTAAATTGTCGGCCGCCGAATCGAGCCGGGCTCCTAACTCTGTCTCCATTTTGAATCTTCGGGCAATGAAACCATCGGCCACATCGGTGAGCAGATTAATCACTAAAAAGATGGAAAACAGATTCTCTTTCCCTGCAATTATAAAATAAAGAATTAAAGGGAACGCCAGCAGCCGGTAAAAACTCAATAAGTTGGGGATATTAATGTTTTCTCCCTTTTTCTCAGTTGTGTTTAACATATTCATTCTGCCATACTGGTTTTGTTAGCTCTTCAATCTTGTGTAAGAAATATTTTATTCACTAAACCAGATTTAGACGCCTTAACTAATTTTCTGACAAACATTAAGTTATCCATGTAGTTCAAAGTTTAATATTTATTTTGGTTGGTCCAAATATAGTTATTATTTTCTAATTATTATATTTGCCTGATTTTTTGACCTAATTAAGCTTTTTGAACAATCTTTTTGAAAAGTTCGGCAAGAATTGCAGTTTCAGTTTCACTTAATACGGCATTGATTTTTTCTGCCATCCGTTCGTAAGCAACTTCCCGAAATTCCTCTATCATTGTACCTTTTCTGTCTATATGCAGGTGCGAACTCCTTCTGTCTTTATCTGACTTCACTTTAATGACATAGCCCTTTTCAACCAGCTTGTCTACAAGCACCGTCACTGTTGGTTTGGTAAGATCAAGCTGTCTGGCAAGTTCCGACAATGTCGGATTTTTCATCCACACTATTATCTGAAGATAATGTAACTGCTGTTGAGTTAGGTCGGAAAAGTCCACCTCGCTTAAACTCTCTTCCAGAACTTTCTCTACAAGTTTTGAAATATGTGAAATTAGCTCAGTAAGTTTTTCCATAGTTTTTTCTGCAAATATAGTTACTATTATCTAATTATAATAACCTTACTCTATAGACTCTTTACTCGGGATAAACTCCTTGATTGGAGTTTTTACTAAAGTTTTATCACTTTTACCTTTTGGGGTACCCTTTCCCTCTCCTCCCCTTTTTACCTTACTCTTTTCAGGTTGCTGAGTGTTGTACGATTCATCCCATATCAGTGAGTAATCAAGTTGCTTCTGTTCGAGATTGGCCTTTTCAATTTTAACCTTTACAGAATCTCCGAGAATGAATCTTTTTCCACTGCGTTTGCCATAGAGCGTAAACGAATCTTCGTTGAATACTAAGTAATCTTCCTTTATTTCCCTGAGTGCCACAAGCCCCTCAATTTTTGTATCTGCAAGTTCCACGAACATACCCCAGTCTGTAAGTCCGGAAATATTGCCTTCAAAGATCTGCCCTATCTTATCCTGCATAAATTCAACCATCTTGTATTTTATGCTTGCCCTTTCTGCCTCTGTGGCAATCTGCTCTCTCTCACTTGAATACTTACATCGCTCTTCATAGAACTTCTTGTCCTGTGATTTTGCTTTATCCAGATAGAGAGCCAGAAGCCGATGTACCATCATGTCGGGGTATCTGCGGATTGGGGAGGTAAAGTGAGTATAATAGTCAAAAGCGAGTCCGTAGTGGCCTAAATTATCTGTCGAGTAGCGTGCTCTTGCCATTGAACGGAGAGCCATTATCTCGATTGCTCCCTCTTCCGGTTTACCTTTTGCTGTAGCCAACAGGTTATTGATTTCTCCGGAGAGTTCCCGTGCATTTTTTGTGGGTTTCATGTCGTACCCGAAATGTTTTATAAATGTTCTGAACACTCCTATCTTCTCCAGATTGGGCTCTTCGTGAATACGGTAAACAAAGGTCTTCGAATCCTTTCCGGTTGCACCTATCAGTTGAGCAACCTCACGATTGGCGAGTAACATAAATTCCTCGATCAGCCAGTTTGAATCTGAACTCACTTTCGCATATACATTGACTGGCTTTCCCGACTTGTCCACCTCTACCTTCATCTCGGGTCTTTCAAAGCTAATAGCTCCTTTGCGGAACCTCTCATCGCGAAGTAATCCGGCCAGATAGTGGAGCTTTAGTATCTCGTCCTTTAAAGGGCCCTCTCCGGTCTCGATTATTGTTTGTGCCTGACCATAATCGAATCTGTAATCAGACTCGATAATTGTTCTGCCGAACCACTTATTTAATACCTTCCCCTTTTCGGTAATCTCGAAAACTGCTGAAAAACAGAGCTTTTCCTCATTCGGTCTCAGAGAGCAGAGCTTGTTCGAAAGTTTTTCCGGAAGCATTGGTACAGTTCTGTCTACAAGATATACAGATGTCGCTCTTTCCAGAGCCTCCTGATCTACCAATGAACCGGGCCTGACATAGTGGGTCACATCTGCAATATGAACACCAATCTCCCAGTTGCCACTTTCGAGTTTGCGTATGGAGAGTGCGTCGTCAAAATCCTTTGCGTCTGCGGGGTCTATGGTAAAAGTTGTAACTCCTCTGAAATCTCTTCTGGCTTTAATCTCATTTGCATCAATCTTCTCGGAAATTTTTTCTGCATCCTTCTCTACCTTAGGATCAAATTTGTAAGGAAGGCCAAACTCCGCAAGGATGGCATGCATCTCTGTGTTGTTATCGCCAGGTGTTCCGAGCACATCTACAATATGTCCTATGGGTTCATCGGCTCTTCTGGGCCAGTCGTCTACAATTGCTGCCACCTTGAATCCATTGTGGATCTCCTCTACCTCCTCAATAGAAATACTGATGTCGTATGGCATATTCTTACCCTCTGTGATTACCCAGGCTTGGTTGCCGGTAATCTGAAGTATTCCGATAAATGGCTTCTTGGTTCGTTCAATTATTTCAATAACTTCGCCCTCAATTCTTTTAGTAGCTGTCTTATTACTTAGGACCACAACCCGGACAGCATCGCCATGCAAAGCTCCTCTTAGTTTTCGTGCAGGTACAAATATATCGTCCTCTACCCCTTCTCTTATAATGAAAGCATACCCCTCTCTGGTCATGCTAACCCTTCCGATAACCTCCTCTTTAGGAGATTTCTGGGCACTTTTTCTTATCTTGTTAAACTTAGTGCCGCCTTTTCTGTTTTTATTATTGTGCATATTTATATAATTTTGCCGCACAAATTTAAGTAATAATATGAATAAAAAGGTACTTTTAATGATCCTCGATGGTTGGGGAGAAGGGAAAAAAGATAAATCGAATGTTATTTATACACAGGGAGAACCAAATATTGACGCTCTCAGAGCAAAATACCCGATGTCGTTCCTCTCTGCCTGTGGCGAGGATGTAGGGCTTCCGGACGGTCAGATGGGCAATTCTGAGGTTGGTCACCTTAACATTGGAGCCGGAAGAGTAGTATACCAGGATCTGGTTAAAATAAACAAGGCTTGCAGGGAAAAAAGACTACTGGAGAATATTGATATAAAAGCAGCATACGATAATGCTAAAAAATCTGGCAAGGCCCTGCACTTTATGGGGCTTATGAGTGACGGAGGAGTTCACAGTGCAATGGAGCATCTGTTCGGATTCCTGGATCTTGCAAAGGAGTATGGTTTACAGAAGGTTTATGTTCATGCATTTATGGATGGAAGAGATACAGATCCCAGAAGTGGTAAGGGCTATATTGCCGAGTTGGAAAATCATCTTCAGAAATCTGTCGGGAAGCTTGCCTCTATAATTGGCCGCTACTATGCTATGGACAGAGACAAACGCTGGGAGAGAATAAAACTTGCATACGATCTTTTGGTTGAGGGCAAGGGAGAAAAGTTTACAAACGGAGTAGAAGCCATGCAACACAGCTACGACAACGATGTTACAGATGAGTTTGTAAAACCATTTGTAGCTGTGGACAGCGAGGGCAATCCTATTGGCAGGATTCAGGAGGGTGACACAGTTATCTTCTTTAACTTCCGTAACGACAGAGCTAGAGAGATTACCAATGTTCTTACTCAGAATGATATGCCTGAAATGGATATGAAAACAATTCCTCTTTACTATTGTACTCTCACACCTTATGACGATAAGTTCAAAGGGCTGCATATTTTGTATGATAAGGATAATGTCCGGAATACACTTGGTGAAGTTGTCGCCAATACAGGGAAAAAGCAGTTGAGGATAGCGGAGACAGAGAAGTATGCACACGTTACATTTTTCTTTTCCGGTGGCCGTGAGGCAATTTTTGAAAATGAAAGCAGAATTCTGGTAAACTCTCCAAAAGTGGCTACATACGATCTTAAACCAGAAATGAGTGCTCCTGAGGTTAAAGATGCTCTTGTTGAGGAGCTTAAAACCGGGAAACAGGATTTGATAATTCTGAACTTTGCAAACGGAGATATGGTGGGGCACACTGGTGTTTACGACGCAATCCGTAAAGCCGTTAAGACAGTAGATGAACTTGTAGGAGAGGTGGTTAAGGTAGCAAAAGAGATGGGCTACTCTGTGCTTGTAACAGCCGACCACGGGAATGCAGACTACGCCGTAAATCCTGACGGATCGCCGAATACCGCCCATTCGCTAAACCCTGTTCCTTTCATAGTCGTGGACGACGATGTCAAAAAAGTGGAAAACGGCATACTTGCCGATATTGCTCCTACTATTCTGAAACTTATGGGCATTCCTGCACCTAAAGATATGACTGGCAGAGCTCTTGTTTAAATCTGAAAAACCTTATCAAAAATGTCTTTTGTTCATCTTCACGTTCACACACAGTACTCAATATTAGACGGTGCCGCACCAATAAAGAAACTTTTTAAAAGAGCATCTGAAGACAATCAGGTTGCCCTCGCAATCACGGACCATGGCAATATGTTCGGGGTTAAAGAGTTCTTGGATGCTTCCAAGGGTTTTCCTAATGTAAAACCTATTGTGGGTTGTGAGTTTTATGTTTCAAAAGAGGGGCGGTTTCTGAGAAGAGGGAAAGAGGATCAGAGCAGCTACCATCTGATTTTGCTGGCAAAAAACTACAGCGGATATAAAAATCTGGTTAAACTCTCCTCGTATGCCTTCATTGAGGGCTATTACTATAAGCCGAGGATAGACAGAGAACTGCTGGAGAAATATTCTGCCAACCTTATCTGCTCTTCTGCCTGTCTGGCAGGGGAGGTTCCAAGGGCAATTGTTGCAGGTAACATGAAAGAGGCAGAAGAGACTATGCTTTGGTACAAAAACCTCTTTGGCGGGGACTATTACCTGGAAATGCAAAGACATCAGACAGATATTCCCGGGGCAGACACATCTGTGTTTGATAAGCAGCAACTTGTAAACAAAAGCATCCTCTCCCTTGCTGCAAAACACAACATTAAATGTATTGCAACCAACGATGTTCATTTTGTAGCGAAAGAGGACCGCGAGGCACACGACAGGCTCATCTGCCTCACTACCAATTCGGATTACGACGATCCGGACAGGTTGCGATATACCAAACAGGAGTATCTTAAGAGCCAGGAGGAGATGGCTGAGATCTTCAGTGATGTTCCGGCGGTTTTGGCCAACACTCTGGAAATTGCAGAAAAGGTTGAAGTTTACAGCATCGAATCCAAGCCTATTATGCCCAATTTCTCCATTCCGGACAATTTTGCAAACTCGGACGAATACCTTAGAGATTTGACATACAAAGGGGCAGTCAGCAGATACGGAGATATAAAAGATATTCAGAGGGAGAGGATAGATTTTGAACTGGCAACAATAAAGAAAATGGGGTTTCCGGACTATTTCCTTATTGTACAGGACTTTATTGCAGCCGCAAGAGGCATGGACGTCTCTGTGGGGCCAGGAAGAGGTTCCGCCGCGGGGTCGGTTGTTGCCTACTGCCTCAGAATAACAGATATAGATCCTCTTAAATACAATTTACTGTTTGAGCGTTTCCTGAATCCCGACCGTATATCAATGCCCGATATCGATATAGATTTTGATGATGACGGACGATCTAAGGTTTTGAAGTATGTGGAGGGAAAATACGGAAAGGACCACGTTTCGCACGTGATAACATTTGGTACAATGGCTGCCAGGAGTGCGATAAGGGATATTGCCAGGATCCAGAAACTTCCTCTGAGTGAATCGGACAGACTGGCAAAGTTAATCCCGTCTAAACTGCCATCAGACAAAAACGGTAACAAAGTTGCCATAACTCTGGAAAACTGCATCAAATATGTTCCTGAGATTGAAGAGGCCTTCAGGTCGGAGAACCCGCTCATAAGGCAGACTATGGAATATGCCCAGAAACTTGAAGGTAATGTAAGAAATGTAGGTGTCCACGCCTGTGCAATTATTATAGGGAGGGACGACCTTAGGGAACACATCCCTATTTCAATAGCCAAAGATAAGGAGACGGGGGAGGAGATGTGGGTCTCTCAATACGAAGGTTCTCAGATTGAAAAAGTTGGAATGCTCAAGATGGACTTTTTGGGTCTCAGGACCCTCTCCATAATAAAGGACGCGATTAAAAACATTAAGCATTCTAAGGGTATTGATCTGGATATAGACTCTATACCCTTGGACGATAAAGCTACCTACGCCCTTTTTAGCAGGGGTGATTCGATAGCTACGTTCCAGTTTGAAAGCGACGGTATGAGAAAATGGCTCCGGGAGCTTAAACCTAACAGGTTTGAAGACCTTATTGCAATGAATGCCCTTTATAGGCCGGGTCCTATGGAGTATATCCCGGACTTTGTAGACAGAAAAAAAGGGCTAAGGCAAATTGAGTACGACCTTCCTGAAATGGAGGAGATACTCTCCGATACATACGGAGTTACAGTCTATCAGGAGCAGGTTATGCTTCTTTCGCAAAAAATTGCCGATTTTACCAAGGGCGATGCCGACCGGCTAAGGAAGGCAATGGGAAAGAAGGACAAGCGTATAATGGACGAACTCAAGGCCAAGTTCTTAAAAGGGGGAAACGACAGGGGTCATTCGTCAGAGACTTTGGAGAAAATTTGGAAAGACTGGGAGGCCTTTGCAGAGTATGCATTCAACAAATCTCACTCTACCTGTTACGCATGGATCGGTTACCAGACAGCCTATCTTAAAGCGAACTTCCCGGCCGAGTATATGGCTGCCAACCTGAGCAGAAACCTCAATGATATGGAGGAGATCACCAAGCTTATGGATGAGTGTAAGCGAATGGGGATAGAGGTTTTAGGACCGGATGTGAATGAGAGCTCAGATACATTTACCGTGAACAAGAAGGGGAACATAAGGTTTGGTATGGCCGGTATAAAAGGTGTGGGATCGGGTGCCGTTGAAACAATAGTCGCAGCCAGAGAGGCCAAAGGGGAGAATTTTAGTTCCATTTTCGACTTTGTAGAGAGGGTTAACCTTAACTCTGTAAACAGAAAAACTATAGAGTCACTCATTTGTGCAGGAGCTTTTGACAGTTTCGAGCCTGTGAAAAGGGAGCAATATCTGGCAAATAATTCAAAGGACGAGCCCTTTCTGGATGCTCTGATAAGGTATGGCAACCGGTATCAGACAGATGTGGTAAGCGGTGGAAACTCTCTGTTTGGCCTTAGCGAGACAGTCAAATTGGTTCCTCCTGAGATTCCTCAGGGAGTGGAGGCGAACCAACATGACCTTTTGAAAAGGGAGAAGGAGTTGGTGGGAATGTACCTCTCTGCCCATCCGTTGGACCAGTTCAGTTTTGAGGTTAAGAACTTTACAACTAACACTCTGGCAGAGAGTGTGGATATGGTTAACAGGGCACCAAATGAGGAGGCTGTTCAGGGTAAGGAGATTATTATTGCGGGTATTGTCACAAATGTGAAAATATCATATACCAAAAGTTCCGGGAAACCATTTGCACACTTTACCATAGAAGATTTTAACGGATCGGTAAGTTTCTCTGTGTTCGGTAAGGATTATGAGAATTTTATGCAGTATACGCAACAAAATTTACCCCTCTTGCTTAAATGCGCGATAGCTCCGAAATTCGGCTACGATGCAGCAAAACAAGAAGGGGCTAAAAATGTAGATTATGAGCTTAAAATAAAGAGTATACGACATCTTGCCAATACTAAGGAAGATTTTATCAAACAGATAACCATCAATATACCAATCAGGGAGCTAAACGGAGGTCTCAGAAAAGAACTTACGAACAGATTCAAAGAGAACAAAGGGAGTACAGCTGTAATTATAAAGGCTTTAGATTATGAAAACCAACTGGCCGTAGAGTTTTTCTCAACCAAATACAAGGTATCATTGACCAACGATCTGTTCGGCTATCTGGATTCAATTCCTCTTGAGTATTCATTCACTCCAACCCTGAGCTTTTAACTCTAATTCCGCCCCATCCGGAGTAATGAGTTTTGTGCCGGATTCCGCGGAACAAAGATGTCCGATAATATCTAACTGGGGTATCTCTTTCTGAACAGACTCATATTTCGAAAGTGGAATTGTATAAAGAAGCTGATAGTCGTCTCCTCCGTTAAGAGCCGCAGTTATAGCATCGATATTCAACTCCTCTGCCATTGCAAATGTCTGGGATGCAATAGGAATCTTGTCCAAAAATATCTTTGCACCCAGACCGCTCTTTCTGCAAACTCTCTTTACCGAGTCTGCCAATCCATTAGTAATGAAGATTCCATCGGAAGGTATTATTGAGTTCTGGTTGAGCAGTTCAATTACTGATGTATTTATCTGAGGGTTCAGGTAGGATTTGAGTATGAATTTATAACTATCCAGATTGGGCTGAACGTTAGAATTGCCGGAAAAGAGTCTCTTCTCTCTCTCAAGTAGTTGTAACCCCATATAGGCAGCACCAAGATTACCTGTTATGCATATAAGATCTCCGGAAACAGGCTTTGGCGTTTGAACAAAGAGCTCTCTGCTTTGTTTTCCCTGCGATGACATACTAATAGTGAGACCTGTGAGAGAGGGAAGAAGATCAAGCTGAACGGAACTTACCTTGTGCTCTTCAAATGCAGCCACCATACCCATCCAAAGCTCCTCAATATCCTCAACAAAGAATTTTTTTGAGAGGCCAAGGTTTACAGAGATATTATCAGGAGTGTGGTTTTGTGCATATATGGGGCCAAGGAGACACGAAATTGCCTTGTAACCCAGATGTTTCAGAGGAGTGAACACAAGGTCGAAGTCCAGACCCTCCAGGAGCAATCTGTGAGAATTTATCCAAAGGTGGTCGTCGGAACCGCCGTACCGGACACTCTCAGGGATACCGCCCTGGGCTTTGGAAAGCAAACTCTTTATGAGATTTATCTTTCCAACCTCTTCTACAGAGGTTCTTTTGGGTTTACTGTTTTCTGCTTTAGTCATCACAAAATATTTGTATGCAAAAATAGGTTAAAATGATATAACTTTGCACCATGATGAGCGAAAATGATATAATTCAGAAAGTAACAGAGACCGAATACGAGCATGGCTTTGAAACTGTTCTCGATCAGGAGCTTTTCCCGAAAGGGCTCAACGAAGATATAGTAAGGCTGATCTCTGCAAAAAAGGAGGAGCCTGAATGGATGCTTGAGTTCCGCCTTAAAGCTTATAACAAGTGGCTGACGATGACTATGCCAACATGGGCACATTTGACCATACCCGAAATTGACTATCAAAATATTATATATTTTGCTTCTCCTAAAAAAAGGGAGAAAAGTGAGGGAATAGACCCGGAACTGCAGGCAACCTTTGACAAACTGGGAATTCCGCTGGATGAGAGAAATATTCTGGCTGGTGTGGCGGTAGATGCTGTATTTGATTCTGTCTCTGTAAAGACCACCTTCAGAGAATCCCTGGCAGAAAAGGGGATTGTCTTCTGTTCCTTTTCCGAGGCGGTAAGAGATTACCCAGATCTTGTCAGAAAACATCTCGCCTCTGTTGTTCCTTATTCAGACAACTACTTTGCCGCATTAAACTCGGCGGTATTCAGCGACGGCTCTTTTTGCTACATTCCAAAAGGAGTTCGCTGTCCTATGGAGCTTTCGAGCTACTTCAGGATAAACGCAAAGGGGACAGGACAGTTTGAGAGGACACTCATTGTTGCCGAGGAGGGTTCGTATGTAAGTTACCTGGAGGGGTGTACGGCTCCCCAAAGGGACGAAAACCAGCTTCACGCAGCAGTTGTAGAGATAATTGTTATGAAGGATGCCGAGGTAAAATACTCCACTGTTCAGAACTGGTACCCCGGAGATGCAAACGGAAAAGGGGGGATATTCAACTTTGTAACCAAAAGGGGAATATGCAAAGGAGAAAACAGCAAGTTGTTCTGGGCACAAGTGGAGACCGGTTCTGCAATTACATGGAAGTATCCGAGTACAATACTGAGAGGAGACAACTCAATTTCGGAATTTTACTCTGTGGCAGTTACTAACAACCATCAGCAGGCAGACACCGGGACCAAAATGATACACATAGGCAAGAATACCAGAAGCAGGATTGTAAGCAAGGGAATATCTGCCGGTGTAAGTCAGAACAGTTACAGAGGGCTTGTGAAGATTCTGCCTAATGCAGAGAACTCAAGAAACTATACCCAGTGTGATTCGCTCCTGCTTGGCGACAAGTGCGGAGCCCACACTTTCCCATATATCGAGAATGAAAACGAAACTGCAATTCTTGAACACGAGGCAACAACTTCCAAAATCAGCGATGATCAGCTATTCTACTGCCAGCAAAGAGGAATTGGCACAGAAGACGCAGTGGGACTCATTGTTAACGGATATGCAAAGGAGGTCCTTAATCAGCTTCCTATGGAATTTGCGGTTGAGGCCCAGAAATTGCTGCAGGTAACCCTCGAAGGGAGTGTCGGATAAAATTCTTATATATGGAATATATTTTCAGTATAAACAATGTTCTTTTTACGATTGGCTCTCAGGAGGTGAGCCTGATTGAGCTCATATCCGTCTTAAGTGGATTGACCTGCGTATATCTTGCAACACAAACAAAAGTTGCAAATTTCTGGGTCGGATACCTATACAATATTCTCCTGTTCATCCTGTTTTACCAGAAGGGACTCTACTCGAGCATGCTTGTACAACCGGTCTCCTTTGCAATCAACTTTTTTGGCCATTACCGCTGGACCCATCCTAAAAAAGGGGAGGAGAACAGCAGGCACCAACTTAAAATTTCGCTGCTTTCCAACCCCAAAAGGATCTATTTTGTTATTCTGATAATTCTTCTGGCAGCTGTTTGGGGAACCGCACTTACCTATCTGGACAATCTATGGCCCGGCATCTTCGGTGAAGCAAGGACCCCATACCTGGATGCGTTTATTACAATGACAATATTAACCGCTCAGTATCTCTCTGCACAGAAAAAGCTGGAGTGTTGGGCGGCTTGGTTTACCGTAAATACTACAAACATCTTTTTATACATACTTGCAGGGTTGGTATTTATGCCAATAGTAAGTGCCGGTTACTTAATATTGGCCTTTTTTGGTTTTTCCATGTGGAGAAAACAGTGGAGGTCCGATAATTGAAACAAAATAATATAATATGTTAAAAATAAAAGGTTTACACGCCTCAATCGAAGGCAAGGAGATTCTGAAAGGGATAGATTTTTCTGTTAAGGCGGGTGAGATTCACGCTATAATGGGGCCAAACGGCTCCGGTAAAAGCACCTTGTCTGCAGTTCTTGCAGGCAGGGATCACTTTGATGTTACAGCCGGCGAAGTCATATATAACGGGGAGAATCTGTTGGAACTCGCTCCTGAAGTAAGGGCCAGGAAAGGTATATTTCTGGGATTCCAGTACCCGGTTGAGATACCAGGAGTGAGCAATGTTAACTTTATGAAGACTGCCATTAACGAGAAGCGCAAGTATAAAAACCTTCCTCCATTTACCGCTGCCGAATACCTTAAGTTTGTAAGGGAAAAAATGGCTGTTGTGGAGATGGATAACTCATTTTCAAGCAGAGGGGTAAATGTAGGCTTTTCCGGTGGAGAGAAGAAGAAAAATGAGATTTTTCAAATGGCTATGCTGGAACCGTCACTTGCAATTCTGGATGAGACCGACAGTGGTCTGGATGTTGATGCACTAAGAGTAGTAGCAAATGGGGTAAACAAGCTGAAGACTCCCGATAATGCTTTTATAATTATTACTCACTATCAAAGATTGTTGGACTATATTATTCCGGATATTGTACATATATTGTATGACGGAAGAATCATAAAAACTGCCGGGAAAGAGCTGGCTCTCGAGGTTGAGAGCAGGGGTTACGACTGGCTTATTAACTCTTAGAATATGGCTGCAAAATTCACATATTCACCAGAGATACCTGAAGACTTCCACTGCAGGGTTCCTCTGCCGGGAACACAACAGGCATTCGTAATGAACGGAAAGCTGAAGGATAGAATTGAGGAGAATTCATTGCTGACTGTTTTGCCAAGAGACTCTTTCGGCTTCGACCTTACTGTTGCAAAAGAGGCGGTTCTGCCAGGTAATTTACAGATTATCAGTATAAGAAACTCAGCGAATCCGGAACCGGTCAACTATACAAACAACTTCTCTTTTGGCGAAGGGTCGGAATCTAACATTCTGTTATGTTCACATACCCTCTCAATGAATGAGTTTAAGACAGATTCCGAACTGAATATAGATCTTTCTCGGAGAGCAAAGGTAAATATTGTGATTATGCAAAATGAGCATAATAAATCTGCACATAAAGTTAAGTTTAACATTACTCTTGCCAGAGATTCATACATAAGAGTAAACATTGTCTCACTGCACGGGGGCTTCTTAGAGAACGACATAGATGTAAAACTTGTTGAAGAGGGATCTATCTGTGAACTTAACGGCATCTACCTTGTGGATGGTGTCCAGGAGATCCGGACAAATGTCAATATCCACCATCTGGTACCTAAGTGTCAAAGCAAGCAGCTTTTCAAAGGCATCTTGGATGACGAGTCGAAAGCTCTCTTTTTCGGAAAGATTATTGTCTCCAAAGATGCACAAAAGACCGAGGCGTACCAGGCAAATCACAACCTTCTTCTTTCCAGAAAGGCAAAGGTATATGCACAGCCGCAACTGGAAATTTACGCCGACGACGTTAAGTGCTCCCACGGTGCAACCAGCGGAAGGCTGGATGAGCTGGCTCTCTTTTATATGCGCTCAAGAGGTATAGGTGCAGCCGAAGCGAAACTGCTTCAGCAACTTGCCTTTGTCTACGATGTTCTTGAGAAGATAAATGACGAACAACTCAGGCAGAGACTTCAGAACCTTGTAGAGTCCAGATTAAGGGGAGAGTTCAAACACTGTACAAACTGCAGCATGAATTGTTGCTAATGGAAGAAACCAAATCTGGGAGCCTGCGGCTGGTGTTGATTAAGTGTTGATAAGATTTGGGAATTTTCCTGGATAAGTCCGGCTATTTAGTATAATTTTGTCAAACTATGAAAACATATACTTACGAAGAGGCAATGGCAGCCAGCCTGGAATATTTTAAAGGCGATGAACTTGCAGCATCGGTCTGGATAAACAAGTATGCAATGAAGGACTCCTTCGGCAACCTGTACGAGCACTCTCCCGAAGATATGCATTGGAGGTTGGCCAACGAGTTTGCGAAGATAGAGAGTAAGTACCCCAATCCACTTTCTGCTAACGAAATTTACGATCTCCTCAAGGAGTTCAAATACATTGTTCCACAAGGTGGGCCAATGACCGGAATTGGTAACAGCTATCAAATAGCATCTCTCTCAAACTGTTTTGTTATAGGTCAGAACAAACCTGCAGATTCCTATGGGGGAATAATGCGAATAGATGAGGAGCAGGTTCAGTTGATGAAACGAAGGGGAGGAGTGGGTCACGATCTTTCACACATAAGGCCGGCGGGCAGTGCTGTTCTTAACAGTGCTTTAACATCTACGGGAGTTGTTCCGTTTATGGAGCGCTATTCAAATTCTACGCGGGAAGTTGCACAGGATGGACGCAGAGGTGCCCTGATGCTCAGCATTTCAATCAAACATCCTGATTCCGAGCATTTTATTGATGCAAAACTGGAACAGGGTAAAGTTACCGGAGCAAATGTCTCTGTAAAGATTGACGATGAGTTTATGAGGGCGGCCCTGCATAATAAGCCTTACAGACAACAGTATCCGGTAGAATCGGAAAACCCTAAAGTTGTCAAAGAGATAGATGCAAATGCTTTATGGAAAAAGATCATTCATAATGCATGGAAGTCTGCAGAACCGGGGGTGTTATTTTGGGATACAATCATAAGAGAGTCTCTTCCTGATTGTTATGCAGATCTTGGATATAAAACCGTGAGTACAAATCCTTGCGGAGAAATTCCTCTCTGTCCTTACGATTCTTGCCGTCTGATTGCCATAAATCTTTTCTCTTATGTGGATAACCCCTTTACCCCAAAGGCAAGGTTCAATATGGAACTCTTCAAGGACCATGCAAAAAAAGCTATGAGGCTCAACGACGATCTTATAGATCTTGAGATGGAAAAAATAGACGGAATCCTGGCAAAAATTAAGGCCGATCCGGAAGAAGAGGAGGTAAAACTGGCCGAGTATACTCTTTGGCAAAAGATACAGAGCAAGACTCTGGGAGGCAGAAGAACCGGTCTGGGGATTACAGCGGAGGGAGATATGCTTGCTGCTCTGGGGTTTATTTACGGAACAGATAAGGCAATTGATTTTTCGGTTGAGACACAAAAGACACTGGCAATTGAAGCCTACCGCTCCTCTGTTCAGATGGCTCAGGAGAGGGGGGTTTTTCCTATTTTTGACGCCAAACGCGAGGTTAACAATCCTATGATTGCAAGAATACGCAAGGAGGATGAAGAGTTGTACGATCAAATGGTAAGATACGGCAGAAGGAACATCTCTATGCTCACCATAGCACCAACCGGAACAACCTCTTTGATGACCCAGACCACCTCCGGAATTGAACCGGTATTCCTACCTGTATACAAACGCAGAAGAAAGGTTAATCCAAACGATAAGAATGTCACAATTTCGTTTAGGGATGAGGTTGGTGATGCCTGGGAAGAGTATTATGTGTTCCATCATAAGTTTCTGACATGGTGTGAAATGAACGGCTACAACCGGGAAAAAGTTCTTTCGCTTAGGGGTACTCAGATAGATGATCTTGTTAAGAAGTCACCTTACTATAAAGCAACCTCTAATGATATTGACTGGCTTGCCAAGGTTAAGATGCAGGGGCGTATGCAAAAATGGGTGGACCACTCGATAAGTGTTACCGTAAACCTGCCTAACGACGCTACTGAAGAGCTGGTTGCAGATGTTTATAAAACAGCGTGGGAGTACGGATGTAAGGGGGTGACTGTATACAGGGACGGATCCAGAACCGGAGTTCTGGTTTCGACCAAGGACAACGAAATCAAGGAGTCTGTTTTAAGGAAGAAACACCGTCCCCAATCACTGGAAGCAGAGGTAATCCGGTTTAAAAACGGTGCAGAACAGTGGATTGCGCTGGTGGGGCTGATGAAAGGAGCTCCTTACGAAATCTTTACAGGACTTCTTGACGAGGACACAAGAAACATTCCTAAGTCGGTAACAATGGGATTCATTGTCAAGGATAAGGACAATGCAGGGAACTCCAGGTACGACTTCCAGTACATCGACAGATACGGTTACAAGAACACTGTAGGCGGTATCTCTCACATGTTCAACAAAGAGTACTGGAACTACGCAAAGCTCATTTCCGGAGTATTGAGAAACGGAATGCCTATCGTAGATGTAGTAAACTTGATCAACGGGCTGCAATTAGACAGCGAAGCTATCAACACATGGAAGAATGGAGTTGAGAGAGCATTAAAAAGATATATCCCGGATGGAACCAAGGAAGATCATGGCAAAAAATGCGAAAAGTGTGGTTCCAGTGAACTGGTTTATCAGGAGGGATGTCTTAACTGCGTTTCCTGTGGATACTCAAAGTGTGGATAATGATTGTATATCCAAACGCTAAAATAAATATTGGTCTTAAGGTTATTGGAAAACGCCCCGACGGTTTTCATAACCTTGAGACCTTTTTCTTTCCTGTTGAACTGACAGATATTCTGGAAATTGTGGAGTCCGGCAAAACAACGCTCACTCTCTATGGAATTGAACTGAAGGGTAATCCGGAGGAAAATCTATGTGTAAAAGCCTACAAGTTGCTTGCCGGGGAATTAAATCTTCCTCCGGTAGAGATGCACCTGCTAAAAAGAATTCCAACAGGAGCCGGTCTCGGCGGCGGTTCCTCAGATGCTGCCTACACTCTTATCGCTCTTGATAAACTGTTCAAACTTAATCTGGATAGTGAAACTCTTGCCTCTTATGCAGCAAGGCTTGGAAGTGACTGCCCGTTTTTTATCTACTCCAGGAGCCTGAAAAGAGAAGAGGGGGAAGGAATGTTTGCAGAGGGGCGGGGCGAAATTCTTACCCCGTTTACTATTCCTCAACTGGCAGGCTTCAAGGTAAAGATTGAGCTTCCTCCTGTTTTTGTATCTACAGCCGAGGCCTATGGTGAAGTTACACCTTGTAAGCCGCAAACTTCTCTGAAAGAGCAGCTTTTAAAGCCTGTTGAAGAGTGGAAAGATACAGTCAAAAATGACTTCGAGAGCTCCGTCTTTAAAAAGCACCCGCTGATTGGCGAGTATAAACAGCAGCTCTATAAACAAGGAGCGGTTTACGCCTCAATGAGCGGCAGCGGCTCGGCAGTTTTCGGTCTCAATAATCAAAATTAAAAGGGCGACTCCCTGCTACAGAAATCAGCCCTTTCTTGTGTACTAAAACCTAAACCTACATCTATTAGATGCATTTGATTAATGAAATGCTGCACAGATAACTAGAAATTTTCTACTTTTTTTAAGATAAGCAGCGGAAGTTTTGCTGCCAAATAGCCAATGACGCCTACGCCACAGATAGTTATCATAACATCAGACCACTTGACAACAACCGGATAATAATCGATAATAAAGTTGCCCGGCATTGTAACAATCCCATATTTCATCTGGATAAAACAGATAATTAACCCAAGGATTGTGCCTACAATTATGCCAATAATTGAGATGAACCACCCCTCAAGAAGAAAAATCCGTTTGATAAGCTTGTCATTCGCCCCCATACTCTTCAAACTCTCCACATCCTCCCTCTTATCGATTATGAGCATTGATAGAGAACCGAACAAGTTGCAGGAGATTATTATTATTACGAAAAGAAGGATAATGTAGATGGAGACCTTTTCTGACCCCATCATTTTATAAAGAGTCTCATTTTGCTCATACCTGTTCTTAACAATGAAATCCTCACCTAAAGCTTTGCCGAACTTCTCTTTAAGCTGCTCCACATCACTCCCCTCTTTGAGATAGAGTTCAACTGAAGTTACTTCGTTGTCATACTCGGTTAGGTTGCGGGCAACCTCAATAGGTATGTAGACATACTTGTTATCGAAACCCTGTTCTATTGAAAATATACCCGCAGGAAAGACTTTCTCCTGATTTAGTGAAGATGTGGGGTTTATCAGCGATATCTGTCTGTACCTGGATGGAAAGTAGAGGTAAAGGGCATCCACGAAATGGATATTTAACCCCAGATTGTGTGCTATACCTCTGCCTACTATTGCCTGAGGCATCTCTCCCTGGTAAAGGGAAAATTCACCCTCTACCAAATAATCCCGTAGCTTGGTTATTGCCTGATAATTAGAATCCACCCCCTTAATTGTGGCAATTGACTCCTGTTGCGAGTACTTGATAAAGATGTTCTCTTCAATAATTTCGCAAAAGCTTGCAACCTTTCCGGAACTCCTTATTAAATCGAATCCTTGAGAATGCGGAACAAAACTCTTTCCCACTTTCGGAACAATCAGAAGATCGGGCTCGTGAGTGCTGTAGAGTGACCTTATTAAACCTTCGAATCCGTTGTATACAGAGAGTATTATTATCAGGGCCATTGTCCCCAAAGCAATACCGCTCGCACTTATCAGGGAGATAATGTTAATTACATTATGCGATTTTTTCGCAAAAAGGTAACGTTTAGCTATAAAAGATGGTAATATCAAATGCTGTCGATTACTTTTTAAGTAGCTCATCGATTCTCTCCACATAGTCGAGAGAGTCATCAATAAAATAGACCAGCTCAGGAACAATCCTCAATTGTTTGGAAACCCTTTTTCCCAACTCTCCGCGTATAGATTTTGATGCTGCTTCCACGATCTTAAGAACCTCATTTGCTTTTGCCGAGGGGAAAATACTCAGATGTACCTTTGCAACTGCTAAATCCGGGCTTACTCTCACGGATGTTACGGAGATCAAGGCTCCTCCAAACGCAGGCATTCCCCGTTCGCGAATTATCTCAGCGAGATCTTTCTGAAGTTGTTTCCCAACCTTTTGCTGTCTTGTGCTCTCTCCTTCCATGATCATACCAGTTTAATTATAAAGTAATTCTTCTTCCCTTTCTGTACCAGGATATACTTACCATTAAGAAGGTTATTTTCTGTAACATGAGCATCCACTCTGTCACACTTGTCCTTATTTATGCTCACCCCTCCTGCCTGAATCAGTTTCCTGCACTCACCTTTGGACGGAAAGATAGCACTTTTAACGGCAAGAAGTTCGATAATATTCGCCGGAAGGTCTGCCTTTGATATTTCAAATTGTGGAACACCTTCAAATACAGAAAGAAATGTCTGTTCATCAATTGATTTAAGCACCTCTGACGTAGATTGCCCAAAGAGAATCTGAGAGGCATCAACAGCCTTGCGATACTCCTGGTCTCCGTGAACCATAATCGTAACCTCTTTGGCCAGAAGCTTCTGCAGCTCCCTCAAGTGAGGTGCCTCTTCGTGCTTTGCAATTGCTGTTTCAATCTCCTCCCGACCAAGCATTGTGAAGATTTTTATATATTTTTTGGCATCCTCGTCACTTATATTCATCCAGAACTGGTAGAAAGTATAAGAGGTTGTGTAACGAGTATCTAGCCAAATATTGCCCTTCTCGGTCTTGCCGAATTTCCCTCCGTCAGCTTTGGTTATAAGAGGGCAGGTAAGAGCAAAGGCATCACCTCCCATCTTTCTCCGGATAAGTTCGGTGCCTGTTGTGATGTTACCCCACTGGTCGCTTCCGCCCATCTGCAGTTTACAGTTGTAATGCTGGTAAAGGAAGAGGTAATCATATCCCTGAACAAGCTGATAGGTGAACTCGGTGAAGGACATCCCCTCGCGCTCATCTCCGGATATTCTCTTCTTTACAGAGTCCTTGCTTATCATATAGTTCACGGTTATGTGCTTTCCTATGTCCCTTATGAAATGAAGAAATGTATAATCCTTCATCCAGTCGTAGTTGTTTACAAGTATTGCCGCATTGGGAGCATCTGAATCAAAATCCAGAAATCTTGAAAGTTGGGTTTTTATCGAGTTTTGATTATGACGAAGTGTCTCCTCGTCCAGAAGGTTTCTCTCCGCCGATTTCATAGAAGGGTCCCCGATCATTCCGGTTGCACCTCCCACAAGGGCTACAGGTTTATGGCCACAGGCCTGAAAGTGTTTGAGCATCATTATGCTCACAAGGTGACCTATATGAAGTGAGTCTGCCGTAGGGTCGATACCGACATAGGCAACTGTGGGCTCCTTTTGCAATTGTTCCTCTGTTCCGGGCATAATGTTGTGAACCATTCCTCTCCATGAAAGTTCTTTAACGAAATTGCTCATTTTCTCAATTAATTTTAGGCAAAAGTACGGTTTTTTCTTTACTTTTGCTTAATATGAAACGTACATTTATTCCGGCCAAACGATGTGGATATAACCGTACCATATGAAAAATTTTCAGACCATTCAAGGGTTTGAATTTGACCCCTGGAGTTTTGTAACAGTTGATGGAACCAAATATAAAATAATTTATGATAGAATTCAGGCAGATTGAGATACCAGACAAAAGCTGGATAGACGAACTATTAAAATATTCTGATTACAGGGGAGCAGAATATTGTTTCACTAACCTTTTCATCTGGGATGGAGTTTACAAATCCAAGATAGCCAGATACAAAGAGTTTCTCCTCTTTAGATCCGGAGAAGGCGATACGACCCGTTATCTCTATCCTGCAGGCAGAGGAGACAAAAGAGAGGCTATCGAATACCTTATCGAAGATGCTAAAGAGAATGGGCATAAGTTTATCCTTATTGGGTTATCTCTGGAATCCAAAGCCGAACTTAATGAATTGCTCCCAGACAGATTTGAGTTTAAACCGGTTAGAGACAGCTTCGACTATATCTACGAAAGTGAAAGGCTCATAACCTTGTCCGGGAAAAAATTACAATCCAAGAGAAACCATATAAACAGGTTCAAAGAACTTCCGGATTGGCAATACGAAGAGTTGACTGATGATAAAATAGGTGAAATTATAGATTTTACTTCCAAATGGTGCAAAGATGCAGGCTGTGATAAAAATGAGTCGTTGGGTTTAGAGGCCTGCGCCGTTGCAAAATGCCTGTCAAACTACCCCTCCCTTAACCTTAAAGGGGGCATTTTGAGGTTAGACGAAGAGATTGTAGCCTATACAATAGGTGAACCCATCAATTCAGATACCGTAATCATTCATATAGAAAAGGCCTTTGCAGATGTAAGAGGTGCTTATCCTATGATCAACAGAGAATTTGCAGAGAGAGTAGCTTCAGGTTACAAATACATTAACAGGGAAGACGATGCCGGTGACGCGGGTCTTAGAAAAGCAAAAGAGTCTTATTATCCAGTTTTTATGCAAGAAAAATATGCAGCATTCTTATTTTAATTATATTTGCGGCAGAAACAATTAGAATAGAGAATTGGAACCTCCCAGTAGTTTATTAGACGATTACTTATCCTTGGGGATAGCCCTTATCCTCATCCTATTCTTCTACGCCCTTGTCAAAGGTAGTGAGCTGGCCTATTTTTCTATTTCTAAAAAAGATTTCGACAATCTTAAAGCAGAGGGGACCAAGAGTTCTGAAAGAGTTCTGAAACAGCTGTCAAACCCAGATTATATTTCGTGGACGGTTCTTCAGACAGAAACATTGCTGCAAGTCTCAGCACTACTTCTGACAGCAGAGTTGTTCAACAGTATTTTCTCACCCGGCATTTACCTCTTTTTAGTGGCTTTAGTAGTTCTTGTTGTTACAACGCTTCTGCTGAAATGTTCCGGAAGTGTTTTCTATGGTTCAATATTGACAAAAGGGAGAAACAAAGAGTTTGTCCTGAGGATTAGCGGACCGTTCTCCGTTCTAATATTTATTACCAAACCTTTTAATTGGATACTCTCAAAATTTACCATTGTTATGAACGAATCGAGAGAAGAGAGGGAAGCTCAATCCATGGAAGAATTCACTGAAGTTGTGGATGCAACGAACACAGAAGAGGTAGAAGAGAAAAGACTGTTGAAGGGAATTGTAGGGCTCACTAATACTAGTGTATTCCAGATAATGAAGCCGAGGGTAGAAGTTGTATCTCTGAATATGGAGATGACCTCGAAAGAGGTGATCCACAAAGCAATAGAATGTGGTTTTTCAAGACTGCCGGTCTACGAAAATAGCCCTGACAATATCAGAGGGTTTCTATATATAAAAGATCTGGTGGGCTATCTCAGGGGAAATATTGCAGATTTCGATTGGCACAAGCATATCCGGGAGGCCTACTTTGTTCCCGGCAGCAAAAAGATAAACGACCTTCTTGAGGAGTTTCGTCAGAAAAAGATGCATCTTGCTTTAGTGGTTGACGAGTATGGTGGAACTGACGGGATAGTGACTCTTGAGGATATTCTGGAGGAAATTGTAGGGGAGATATCAGATGAAACAGATAAAAATTAATAAATAATCCGGTATAATTAAATATGGCACTTTTTTTTAGTAGAGAATTGGACAATGGAGCAACGGTTTCCGTTTGGGAAATTGTCGAGAGTGAGGAAGAGCTTCTCTCTTTATGTTCCGTTCCAAGCGATGAGCTGGAAGAGCTTCATCTCATCAAAAATGCTGATAGACGTCGCGAACGCCTTGCTGTAAGAGCTCTTCTGAACGAACTGTTCAAGGGCAAAGTATATCTTGGACATCACGACAATGGAAGACCATTTCTTCAAAACAGCCTTATTGAAATAAGCATATCTCACACCGGAAGGTTTGCAGCTGTATTGACACATCCCGAGGAGAGTGTAGGTATAGATATTGAGTCTCTGAACAGAAATTTCTCTGCTGTTGAAAAGAAGGCACTATCTTCTGAAGAGATTGAAAATCTTAGTGAAAAGAACAGAAACCTGCACCTTGCAATATACTGGAGCGCCAAGGAGGCAATCTATAAAAGAATGTCCCAGTCCGATGTGGATTTTGCCAGACAGATAGAGATCAAACGATTTTCGCCCAAAGAAGAGGGTGAGATTGAGGCAACATTCATTCAAAAAGATGGCGAAGAACTCGAGTTCGAACTGCAATATGAAGTGTTCGAAAGCCACGTAATGGTGTGGTTAGTAGGGTAGGTTTGAGGATGGTTTCGTATGCCTATATATAATCTGTTTAGAGTGAGACTTTGGAGCGACTAATTAAATTTTAGTATTAAAACAGTAGAGAGGCCTTTATCAGGAGCTACCTCAAGGTTCTCAACTTCAACGCCTACAAGAATCTCTTCGCCTTTTTTAAACTCATTATTGTTAATAAATTTAACAGCAGTTTCTCCTTTCATTGGTACGGTTATCCCGCCAGAGAACGTTTTGAATTTTAGATTTTTTGTGTCGATAAATTTAATACTGAAGGGTATAGATGAGTTATTTAAAATAGTGAGATATCCATTATTAGAAATATCGTGGGTTGTTTCAATAACTATAGATTTATGAAATATCTCTTCCAGATACTTTTTGTCACCATATAGATGATCGTTACAATATGATATGCTTCTTTTCTCTTTGAGTGCTTCGTGAATACTCTCAGATGTACGCTCTTTTGCAAAAACAATTGTCATTGTTCTATGTTCCCCTTCTCTCAGATTAATCGGACTATGTGCATCAGTATTAGCAATATTCGTAAGGTTTTTTGATTGGATCCACCCAAGTATAACAGGATCATACTTTGTTGCATTTACAACCTCTATTCCTTTGATGTAACCCTCTTTATACAAAGAGTCTATTACTGGAAACCAAATAGATTCATTATTTTGTGTTTGGTACCATGGGTGGTTCCAGAATATGAAAGCTCCTTGATTTTTAGCCTCTTGAAGTGTAGCCCTGATGTATGATCCGTCCCTGGGATTCTTAGGATTCATATGTTTTGCAAAGGCATCTGCATCTTTGACAAATAGTGCATTAAAATGCCCCGGGGGTACCTCTTTGGTTATTTCAACTCCTGGAATAAGTATAATTCCTGCTGCCGCGGCTGCTCTTGTTGCTAGTCTGTAAGCGATATTCATAGAAGTACTGTCTCCAGCTCCCATCTCTTTGAGTCTTGGTCGGAACTCAATATGATCTGTAATAGAGATTGCATCCAGCCCCTCTGCAACAGCTTCATCTACTCTGACTATGGGCCATACCATACCATCAGAAAAAATTGTGTGCATGTGAAAGTCACATTTTAGAACTTTAAAGCCTAAAATTTCATCTGGAAGTCTGAATTCATTTTTTCTTATCTCCTGAGCAGATGAAGTGGAGCTTATCAAAAGAAAAAATAATGCTGTGATTGTTAGTTTTATTTTCATCATAATATCAAATAAATTATTAGATCCAACCAGGGTTCTGGCCAAGGTTTTGGTTTTTAAGTAAAGCAGATTCGGGAATTGGATAAAGATACTTCTTGCTTTCGAATACTTTGTTAATATTACCATAGATTTGCAGTTTTCCGTTTGTTCCTGATGATAAAGAGTTTGAGGGAGATAGTATATAATAAAAAACGCCGGTTTGTGGATTACTTGGTTTTGCGGTTACAAAGCAGACATCAGATACTCCATCATTGTTCATATCCATCAGTACATTTAGCTGAGGGATATACATACCATCCCAAACTTTTGTAAGGAGATGTCCGGCTCTCCATCGCCTAAGATCATCAAAACGAAGGCCTTCTCCCACCAGCTCTATTCCTCTTTCTCTGCGTATTTCAAGAATATCAGCAGATGTTGTTTCAGGGAAAAGCTGTGCCATATATGGGTCTGCTATAGTAGGTCTTGATGTATTGATTATACCTGCCCGACTCCTGAGTGCTGCTATTGTTTGATCCCATATAAAGTTGTCCATCTGCCCCAATTCTGCTTTTGCTTCTGCATAATTAAGAAGCACTTCTGCATATCTGAAAATCGGAAGTGAATTTGTGTTTTTTGACATTGCCAGATTGGGATTATCGTCCTGGGTGTATTTTATAAAATGATAACCGGTTTTTGTATGACCAAAATCGGGGGGAGTATTAACTCCTAGTAGCTTATATCCGGGAGTACGTATAATCTGTGCAAGACGCTTGTCTCTTGATAGGACTTCACTAAGAAAAGGAGTTACATCATAGCTACTATTGTCCGTAAAACGACTGCCGTCCAAATTATAATGCTACCATAACAACACCCCTCTTTACGTTGAAAGCACCTAAAATCTCAATCAGAAAGAGTTGCTATTCACGAATGGCTTTGATACCCGGCAGCTCAATGCCCTCAAGGTACTCGAGCATAGCACCACCACCAGTCGACACATAACTTACTTTGTCTGCGAAGCCCATCTGAGTAACAGCAGCAACAGAGTCACCACCACCAACAAGTGTGAAGACACCACCTTTGGTAACATCAGCAAGCATGGCTGCAATTTTCTTTGTACCAACAGCAAATTTCTCCATTTCAAACACGCCAACAGGGCCGTTCCAAAGAATAGTCTTAGAGCTTCTTAGAATCTTTTCCCACTCTTTAAGAGAAGATTCGGCAGCATCCATTCCTTCCCAACCGTCAGGAATCTGATTATTAGGACAGACTTTAGTATTGGCATCATTGCTAAATGCATCAGCAATTACAACCTCACCTGTGTAGTATAGTTTTACATTTTTGGCTTTAGCCTTTTCTATTATAGAGAGAGCAAGTTCAAGTTGGTCGTCTTCGCAAAGTGATTTGCCAATTTTGCCGCCTTCTGCTTTAACAAAAGTATAAGCCATACCTCCGCCGATTATCATATTGTCTACAACATCGAACAACTTCTCAATGATGCCTATCTTGGAAGAAACCTTTGCACCACCAAGGATAGCAGTAACAGGATGAACCGGAGATTTAAGAACCTTGTCAATGGCAATGATTTCGCTCTCCATTACATAACCGAACATTTTGTCATTAGGGAAATACCTGGCTATCAAAGCTGTAGAAGCATGAGCGCGATGCGCTGTCCCAAATGCGTCATTAATGTAACAGTCGGCATATGAGGCAAGTCTCTTTGTGAACTCTTTCTGTTTTTCTTTCATGTCTGCCTTAGCTGCCTTCTTTACCTCTTCAGAAGCATCCTCTGCCATATCGCGAGGTTTACCCTCCTCTTCTGCATAGAAACGAAGGTTTTCAAGAAGCAGTACTTCACCCGGTTTAAGAGTTTTGGAAAGCTCAGCAGCCTCTGCACCCATGCAGTCCGGAGCAAACTTGATCTTTGCACCAAGTTTTTCTTCGATAGCAGGTATAATATGTTTAAGAGAGTATTTACCAGTCGGGCCCTTTGGCCTGCCAAGGTGCGACATAATTATAAGCGAACCTCCGCCTGCAAGCACCTTCTTAAGGGTTGGAATGGCAGCACGGATCCTTGTATCATCGGTAATCTGAAACGATTCATTCAGAGGAACATTAAAATCTACACGAACAATTGCTCTTTTGCCGGAGAAATTGTAACTATCAATCTTTTGCATAGGTTATATTATTAAGTTGATTCTTTATTGTCAGGGCAAATTTAGAAATATTCTTAGAAAAATTGCTAACTTCGGCCCGATATAAAGGTAAAGAATTATAAATTGTTACTATGCTGCTGGAGTACCCTGTTAAATGGAATGATTATGAATTAATAGATTCGGGCGATTTTGAGAAACTTGAACGATTTGGCGGGTATTTTCTCATAAGGCCGGAGCCAAAAGCACTCTGGAGTAAAACGCTCTCTTCTAAGGAGTGGATGGATATGGGCCACACAAAATTCATTACCGGTGCAGGTTTTGGAAAATCGGGTAAGGAGGATTCCGGCACATGGCACATGCTCAAGAAGATGGACGAGCAATGGGTAATCGCATACAACAGAGCGGAATTCTCTTTTAAACTGAGACTCGGCCTCACAGCCTTTAAGCATGTGGGCGTATTTCCCGAACAGGCTCCAAACTGGGATTACATATACAGCAAGACCAGGCAGATCGTGAATGATTGCCCTGGTAAGAAACCTAAGGTACTCAACCTTTTTGCATATACCGGAGCTGCCAGTCTAACCGCCAATTGCGGAGGCGCCGAGGTGACCCATCTGGACTCTGTGAAGCAGGTGGTAAACTGGGCGAGAGTGAATATGGAGCTGAGCAAGCTCGACAATATCCGTTGGGTGATAGAAGATGCGCTCAAGTTCGTGAAGAGAGAGGCCAAAAGGGGAAACCTGTATCAGGGAATAATCCTGGATCCTCCTGCATACGGACATGGTCCGGATGGCGAAAGGTGGAAGCTGGATGAACTTCTATTCGAACTTCTGACCGAGGTTTCAAAAATTCTGGCACCCAAGGATAGTTTCCTTGTACTCAATCTCTACTCCAACGGTTACTCGGCAGTATTGGCGGATACTCTTGTCAAAACAGCCTTCAGGCTTAACCCTACTGGTAAAAAAGGAACTGAAGCCGGCAATAAGGAAATTGAACTGAAATTCGGGGAGCTTGTGTTAAAAGATAAATTTGATAAAGCCTTGCCGCTTAGCGTTTTTACCCGTTTAAAAAGATAATTTATGAATACACTTTTGTCAATTACATGGAGTCCTTCACCGGATCTTTTTTCAATAGGATCTATTCATATCAGATACTACAGTATCCTTTTTGTATCAGGATTCATTATAGGATATTACATTCTTGTGTGGTTCTTCAAGAGAGAGAAACTCCCGACCGACATATTGGACGTATTGCTTTATACCTTGCTGGGTTCTGCAGTGGTTGGAGCAAGATTGGGTCACTGTTTCTTCTATGAACCGGAATATTATATGGCCCATCCGCTTGAGATAATCAAGATCTGGCACGGCGGCCTTGCCAGTCACGGAGGGGCGATAGCCATTCTGTTAGGTATGTGGTGGTTTGTCAGAAAATACGGGAGAAAATACAGGTTCGACTTTCTTTGGCTGATGGACAGAATCGGAATAGCAACTGCACTGGCAGGTTGTCTGATAAGACTGGGTAACCTTATGAATTCTGAAATATACGGCAACCCTACGGATCTGCCTTGGGGCTTTATCTTTACCCTTAGGGGAGAGACTGTCCCAAAGCATCCTACCCAGCTCTATGAGGCGCTTGCATATCTGCTGCTCTTTGTGGTTCTGATGGTGATATACCGTAAGTTCCTACCAAAGCTCAAGAGGGGAACACTATTCGGACTCTTCCTTGCAGGCCTGTTTGCAGCTCGCTTCTTTATTGAATTTGTCAAGGAGCCTCAGGTTGCCTTTGAACAGGGCATGCCATTGAATATGGGACAACTGCTCAGTCTTCCGTTTATCATAGGTGGAATAGCTCTGATTATTTACAGTGCCTATAAGGGAAAGCCGGCAATGATAGAGCCGGAGGTGAAGACGACAACCCCGCCCAAGTCATCAAATTCCAATAATGTGAAACCCATCGGCCGGAAATAAGCTAAAATTTGGTATTATAAAATATTATTTTGACTATGCATTTCCGCGCTCCTGTTCTCTTCTGATATCCTTCTCCTTGATGGATTGCCGCTTGTCGTACTCGCGCTTACCTTTGGCAAGTGCAATGTTGAGTTTTGCGAAACCATTATCGGCAATGAACAGTCTTGTTGCAATTATTGTGAGTCCCTTCTCGCGTGAGCCTCGGAAAAGTTTGTTAAGTTCTTTTTTATTAAGCAGCAGCTTGCGGTCGCGGCGAGGGTCGTGCTGGTTGAAGCTTCCCCACCAGTAGTCTGCAATATGCATGTTTTTTACAAAAAGCTCTCTCCCCACAAAATAACAGTAAGAGTCTGCAAGTGAGGCTTTGCCTGCTCTTATAGATTTAATTTCGGTACCTGTTAAGACAATACCGGCAGTGAAACTCTCAATGAATTCATATTCAAAAGAGGCTCTCTTATTTTTTATCTCTATTTTACTTTTTGCTTTAGGCATGGGATGCAAAAATAGTGTAAATTTGTGGAATGAACCAAGATTTGATCTGTATATTGGGGCCGACTGCTTCGGGCAAGACTAAATATGCCGTTAGGATGGCATATGGAGTGGGTGGGGAGATTATCTCTGCCGACTCCCGTCAGGTTTATAGGGGAATGGACATAGGGACAGGAAAGGACCTATCAGAATATACAATCAATGGAGTCGATATCCCTTATCATCTGATTGACATTGCAGATGCAGGAACCAAATACAACCTCTTTGAGTATCAGCGTGACTTTAAGAAAGTATATTTAGATATTGTTGCCCGTGGCAGACAGCCTATTCTCTGTGGCGGGACCGGTATGTATATTGAGGCTGTAACAAGGGGATATTCACTGCCGGAGGTCCCGCCCAATCCAATGTTGCGGGAGGAGCTTGAAAAGCTCTCCACCGACGAGCTTATATTACGTCTGGCTTCATTAAAGACTTTACATAACAAAACCGATACCGACAGCCGCAAGAGGTTGATAAGGGCATTGGAAATAGCTCTTTACCAACAGGAACATACTGTGGATTACAGTGAGGCGCTTCAGTTCAACACTCGCTTCATTGGGATCTCGGTGAGCAGGGAGGTGAGGGTTGCCAGAATAGATAATAGACTCAAGGAGAGGTTGGACAACGGAATGGTTGAGGAGGTGAAAAGCTTGATAGAATCGGGTATCGCGTCTGAAGATCTTATCTATTATGGGTTGGAATACAAATTCTTAGCCCTCTATCTTGCCGGGCAACTTACATATGAGCAGATGGTGGAACAACTTGCCGTAGCCATTCATCAATTTGCCAAAAGACAGATGACATGGTTCCGAGGGATGGAGCGCCGAGGTATAAAGATTGAGTGGATCGAAGTTTAACCTGAATTTTTAAACTATATAAACTTATAACAAATAACAAATGATAACTTTTATCGTGGCTGTATTACTCCTTATTGGAGGGTACTTTATTTACGGCAAATTTGTCGAGCGTTTTTTTGGAGCTTCATCAGCGAATCCCACCCCTGTCAAAAGACTTGCCGATGGAGTGGACTATGTCGAACTAAAACCCTGGAGAATTTTTATTATTCAATTTCTGAACATTGCAGGCCTCGGGCCAATTTTTGGCGCAATCATGGGAGCGGCCTACGGACCAATGGCCTATATCTGGATTGTGCTGGGATGTATTTTTATGGGTGCAACCCACGACTACTTTTCTGGAATGTTGTCTATAAGGAATGACGGAAAAAGCCTTCCGGACATGGTGGGTAAATATCTTGGAACAAACGTAAAGAAAGTAATGGTAGTCGTTACCGCATTTCTGTTAATGGCAGTGGGTGTAGCTTTTGTTAACGGACCTGCAGACCTGATGGCGGTTCTTACAGGCATTAAGATGGTCTTCTGGCTCTATGTTATATTTATATACTATGTACTTGCCACATTGCTGCCAATAGACAAGATTATCGGTAAAATATATCCGGTTTTTGGAGCAATTCTCCTGTTTATGGCAGTTGCCATAGCCGGTGCCATGATTTTTAAAACTTTTAACGGAACCCTCACAATGTCGGAGCTCTCTTTTGACCAATTCCGCAATTTTCACTCAAATCCGGATGTAAATGTTCTTTTTCCTATGATGTTCGTAGTTATCTCCTGTGGCGCAATATCGGGGTTCCACGCTACTCAGTCGCCTATGATGGCCAGATGTATGACAGATGAAAAGTACGGCCGTCCCTCATTTTACGGAGCTATGATCTGCGAAGGTATAGTTACATTGATATGGGCAACTGCCGCCATCTCTTATTTCGGAGGTGCCGATGGTCTGAACATTGCGGCAGACGCAGGCAAGACTCCTGCAATTATGGTAAACGAAATCTGCAATTCCTGGCTTGGCCGCTTTGGGGCTATTATCGCAATTCTCGGAGTTGTGGTATGTCCCATTACATCCGGCGATACTGCCTTCAGAGGGCTGAGGCTGCTTTTGGCCGACGCTTTCAAATATGGGCAAAAACCTATAAAAAACAGACTGATGTTGGCGGTACCTATGTTTGTCATAGCTTATGTTTTATGCAATCTGGATTTTTCCACAATCTGGAAATATGTAGGGATCATTAACCAGGTTCTTGCAACAATAGTATTATGGACAGGCGCCGCTTACGCCGTCACCGTAAAGAAACAGCATTGGATCTTATCTATACCTGCGACTTTCCTGACCATGATCTGTGTTTCTTACTTTTTTGTTGCTCCATACAAAGCGGGAGGGCTGAGTATGAGTCCGCAAATAGGGAATGTAGTTGGAATTATTGTCGCCGCAATTGTTTTGGTCTGGTTCTTAAAAAATCATGCCGGCAAAAAGGTGGCCACTAGTAATAAAACAGCCATTATGCTGCTTATACCTATTTTATGCTGTCTGCCGTCGGGCCAGGCTAAGGCTCAAACTGCAGACAAGATGAAATACACAGATGCGAGTGAGCTGATAATAGTGGGGAAAGGCTTTCGCGAAACTGAATCTGACTACAGCAGGCTTCCGCTAAGTGGCAAAAACAAATTCAGAAAGGAGCTGTGGAGTCTTGGTCAAAGCTCTGCAGGGCTTGCTGTCAGATTCTCATCCAACAGCACATCCATAACTGCAAAATGGGTGGTTCTTAACAACTTTTCCATGGACCATATGGCCTCTACCGGTATAAAAGGGCTTGACCTCTATGTACTTGACGGCAAGACCTGGCGCTATGCCGGAACTGCCAGACCAACAGGCAAAGAGAACAGTGCCGTATTTATTAAAAACATGAGTGTCAAACAGAGGGATTACATTGTTTACCTTCCTCTATACGACGGAGTTGTCTCTCTGGAAATAGGAATAGATCCCGATGCCTCAATAGGTAAGCCTCAAAGTTCTATGCTTACTAAACGGGAGAATAGAAAACCGATAGTTTTTTACGGAACAAGTATCACCCAGGGAGGCTGCGCCTCCAGACCAGGAATGGCCTATCCTTCAATTATTGGCAGAATGATGGACAGAGAGACAATAAACCTTGGCTTTTCTGGCAACGGCCGGATGGATTATTCTATGGCAAAAGCAATTACAATGATAAAAGCCCACGCGGTAGTATTGGACTGTCTGCCAAATACTACCGCTCAAAGTGTGAAAGACAGTGCATACCTCTTTATAAAAACCGTTGCTCAGAATAATCCCGACACAAAGGTCTACATGGTTGAAAATCCACTGTTCCCAAACCTCTTTCTGGATCTGAAGACAAAGGCAGAACTTGAATCTGAGGATGTTGAATGGAGAAAGGTGTATGAGGCTCTAAGAAAGGATGGCATTAAAAATCTCAGGTATGTTCCAGGCAGGAAACTGCTGGGTGAGGACGGGGAGATCACAGTAGACGGTGTTCACTTTACAGATCTGGGGTTCCTAAGGTACGCGGAGAATCTGCTTCCATACCTCAAATAGAGAGGCGTTATGCCTGAATAATCCCGTCCGACAAACTAATAATCCGCTTTAGGTCTGCCACCATCGCCTGTCGGTCACGGCTTTTTACTCCTTTGTAGAGAGGTTGTCATTTATAATTTACTCATACCTTAACGCCTCCACAGGATTACGGGTGGCTGCTTTCCAGCTTTGCCAGCTTACGGTCACCAGTACAATGGTCAAAGCAATTAACCCAGCCAAAGCAAATATCCACCAACTAAGCGTTGTTTTGTAGGCAAAGTTTTGCAACCATTTGTTTGTTGCATAATAAGCTATAGGTGCGGCTATCAAGAAAGAAATTGCTATCCATTTTACAAAATCTTTGTTCAACATGACGATAACCTCAGAAATTTTCGCTCCGTTAACTTTGCGAATGCCAATTTCTTTCACTTTCCGCTGCATATTGAATGATGCCATAGCAAATATTCCAAGTGACGAGAGAATTATGGATATAATAGCAAAGAGTGAAAGTACGCGTGTTTGGCTATATTCTTCGGCATATACCTTGCGATATGAATCTGTGATATACTCATAATAAATGGGATAGCCGGGATTGATTTTTTTCCAGACAGTATTTAAAGTTGCCAGTGCTTCCTTTTGTTGGCCCGGGGCGATGCGGATGATAAAATTGTAGCTGAATATTTTGCGGGGAGCAATTACCAGTGGACGTTCTTCATGATGAAGATTGGTATAATGGAAATCTGGAACAACACCCACGATTTCGCCTTCAGGAAAAAGATACGGCATGGGGAATTTCAGTTGAAAACGTTTGCCTATAGCTTTTTCAGGCTGGTCAATGCCTATCAGTTTTAATGCACTCATGTTGAGTATGTATTTTTCCCGATAATTCCCCAACGACTTCTCTAACTCTGCAACTCGTTTGGAATCATTGTTCTCCATTTCCTTCCGAGTGCTTAACTCTATTGCGTTCTGTTCCCATTGGAGAGATGGAGTATAACCGAGTTGTGTTGTACCTGCAAGAGGTTTAATTCTCATAAATTCGAAAAAACCTGAATCGGTAGCTAATACATTGATAATCCGCTTGTCTTCCGTTTGTATTCCTTCCATTTCAAAGGGGAAGGCATCGTTAATGTCTCCACCCGGAGCCTCCATGCAACTGGTTACTTCTTTAATTGAGGGATTTTTCAGGAGTTCCGCTTTTAAAATATCGTAATTCCGTACCACGCCGGCGTGATTATAAGGCAGTACGATCATATTTGCACTTTCAGAAACGGGATGCTGACTATTGATGAAATTCATCTGCTTATTGAGTGCAATAGTACCTGAAATAGTAATAACCGCCAGTGTAAATTGAATAACAAGCGGAAACGTGTATAATTTTCCTTGTTTTTGTTTCAAGGTCATATTCATATTAATTTCCGAAGTATATAGAGGAACAATGGAGAGTATGGCAATGAATGCAATGAAAGCAAGGGATATAAGCAGGACTACACCTGTTTGTCCAGTAAATAAATGATTATCAATAGTTTCGGCTATCCAATAGGCAATAATGCAACCGGCGATAACCGACATAAGGGATACAAAAACGGAATTAGCTGCCATTTCTCTGCCGATATGCCGTTTAGAAGCACCGTTTATAAGCTTTACTTTAATACATTTTAATCTTGAGATAAACTGAACCCGGCTGAGATTAAGAAAGTTAACCAGGGCAATGAGCAATATAATAAATGCTCCGCTAATTAAAAGTATTAAAGAACGTATATCTCCGTTTTTTTCGAGCTCCCTTGTTTTATGACTTTTAAGATGAATATCGGTTATATTTTGTAAATAGATAATTGGGGTAATTTCTGCATTTTTATTTTCTTTTTCCCATTTGGTTTGAATGTTTGAGAGCAAATCTTTAACGTTTGTTCTCTTTTTTAATAAGAAGTATGTGTATGCCCAAGAGTCCTGACCATCGAATTCGGTTCCTGAAGTTAAAAGGTCAGCGTGAAAATGGGAGTTTGCGGGGAAATCTTCCATAATACCTTCAATGGTGTAGTTTTTTGATTCATAGCCTTGTTGCCCAATAATGGAAATCTCTTTGCCTATTACGTTAACGGAGTCGAAATATTTCATAGCCATGCTTTGGCTGATAAACGCCTGGTAGGGCTTTGTAAAACTTTGTTTTACATTTCCGACCAATACTTTGAAATCAAAAACATCGAAAAAGGTGCTGTCCGTAGAAAAAATCCGCTCGGAATAGAAAATCTCATCATTGATTTTCACCATACTACGTCTGTAAGGAATTAGCCTTACCACTTTTTCAATGGCGGGATATTCCTTAGCTATTTCCAAAGGCCACTTTCCCGCTACTCGTGCCGGATGCATGGAGGTTGCCCCAGTATTGGTGTTCAGTGTAATCCGGTAAATTTGATCTGCCTTGGAATGAAAACGGTCGTAACTCATTTCCTTGCGAACGAACAGAAATACTATTATAATGCAAGCTAACGCTACACTGAGACCAACAGTATTAATTACAAACCATTTCCAATTGTTTTTTAATTTTAGTAAAGGATTCATGTACTTAATAGTTTAAACTTATTCATACCTTAACGCCTCCACCGGATTACGGGTGGCTGCTTTCCAACTTTGCCAGCTTACAGCTAAAAGAACAATAATTAAGGCAAAAAGGCCACTGATTAAGAAATATCCTATATGAAGCGGAATTTTTATTGCGAAACTGCTCAACCATTTTTCCATGAGAATATATGATGCTCCGAAGGCAAAAACCGAAGCTATTCCCACCCATAACAGAGTTTCATAGATTAGCTTTCGCATAATCTCTATTTCGCTACTACCCAACACTTTACGAATGCCGATTTCTTTAGTGCGGCGTGCCACATTCATAATTGACAGGGCAAGTAATCCCATAAAACTCAATAAAATGGCAATTACAGTACCAGCAGAGACCATTTTCATAATCTGTTCGTCTTTATCGAATTTAGCCTCGTAAAGCTCTGTCATCCGAATAAATGACATTGCATATTCCGGATCGAATTGTTTAATAACGGAGGTTACCTGTTGTTGATTAGCTAAAGTAAAGTTATCTGCAATAGTACGAAAATTGAGAACCCAGCCCCGGTTACTGTTTGAAAGCACCAACGGATCTATTTTTTCTCCTGCATACCCGTCGAAATAGAAATCCTTAACAACTCCGATTACTTCCAAAGGTTCACTCCACATGACAAATTGCGCACCTATAGGATTCTCTAATCCCATCATTTTTACAGCTGACTCGTTGAGAATAATGCTATTTTTATCCTTTTCCTCCTCGTTAAAAAACCTGCCGTTGACAAGTTGTAATTGCATGGTTTCGCAAAATCCCGGTTGAACACGATATTGATCAATAGCCCAGCTTTTTTCCGTACCAAATTCTTTAAGAGATTGTCCGCTGCAACCACCTCCCATGAAATGGTCGGAAGTTCCTATACTCTCTATAAACGGCAATTTTTTCAACTCTTTTTTCAGTTCCGTGATATTTTTACCTGTATTATTGTTGAAATCAGTAACAGCAACTACTCTTTCCGGATTAAACCCAAGCGGCACGTGCTTTAGATGATTTATTTGGGAGCGTATAATTATCAATGAACTTATCAAAAGTATAGTGGTAAAAAATTGAACCAATACAACAGCCCTGCTTAATCCGCTATGATGTCCGGCCTTTTGCCGTTTGCCTTTTAAACCACTGACCATATTGATTTTTGACAAATAGAAGCTGGGATATGCGCCGGTGAGTATAATCAGCATAATAAGAACAGAAACGATCGACATAATACCCTGGTGTGTAAACATATCCTTAACGGCCAGGGGGATACCAATTAATTTGGCGAAAAATGGTTGCGTCAATACTGCCAGGATAACTCCTAATATAAGTGCAATAACAGCAATTACTCCAGTTTCGGTAAAAAATTGTTTTGCAAGCATTTTACGATTAGCTCCTGCGGCTTTTCGTGAGGATATTTCTGCAATACGTTTTTCCCCTTGTAGCAAATACATGTTTATAAAATTGATAATTGCAATCAAGAGAATAAAAAAGGCGATTCCTTCTGTAATGAAAAGATGCATAGGGTTGGCTTTAGGCACCCGGTCGCTGTCTACTGGAGTGTGTAAATGTATATTAGTTAAAAGTTCCGCACCGGACTCCACTTTTACCTGAACACGCTCACTCCAGGGTTTCATCAGTTCATTGTTTACAGCAGCAATCTTATCAGCAGCCTGCTCAGGATCTGTTCCCTCTTTGATCAGGTAATAGGTCTGAAATTCTAAGGATGATTGCTGGGTAATCCACGGAAAAGACTCAAATGACACCATGGCATCATAGTTAAAATGAGTGTTTTTGGGAAGATCAGATGCAACTCCACCGACTATCAGAGTTAAATCATCTAACTTTAATGCTTTGCCAACACAATCAATATTGCCGAAAACTTTCTCCGCCGTAGTGCGGTTCAGTACAACTTTATTCTTTCCAAAGAGAGATTCTATTGTATTTCCAGACAATAAGTTTATACCGAAAACATCAAAAAATTCAGGATCTGAAAATACGACTTCTATATCTTTTATGGATCGGGTCGGCGTTTTTAATTTTGATTTCCCGTAAAAATATAATTGTGTAGCTTTTTCAACTTCAGGCACACGCATAGGTAATTGTGTGTAAGCAGTACGCAAAGCGATAGGTAACGTGGATACGCTGTTAGGTTCATAAGCACGGTTATAGAGCCTGAGCACCCTATCTCTATTTGCAAAATGCTGATCGAATGAAAATTCATACTTTAAATATACTGCGAGCAGTAAAAAAGCACATAACCCTACAGCCAGTCCCGGAATACTTATGAAAAGCATTAATGGATTTCGTTTGAGCATACGGAAAGTAAATCTAAGGTTTTTCATGTATATTATTTTAATTTAAATCTTGCTATTCATACCGCAACGCCTCCACGGGGTTCCTGGTAGCTGCCCGCCAGCTCTGCCAGCTTACCGTTAGCAATGCAATTCCCAGCGCCAACACCCCGGCCAAAGCAAATATCCACCAGCTCAGGTTAGTTTTATAGGCAAAGTTTTCGAGCCATTTATCCATAGCATACCAGGCGAGGGGTGTAGCAATAACGAAAGCAATGCCTATCCAGATAATTACATTCCGGTTGAGCATGCTTACAATTTCTCCTACTTTGGCTCCATTCACTTTTCGGATCCCTATTTCTTTCACTTTATCTCTTGTTATAAATATAATCAACCCAAATAAACCTGTTAGTGCCAATACTACACACCATATTGCCACAGACTCAATGAGACGGGCCATTTTGGTCTCCTTATCGTAAAGTTTGTTTAATGAGTCATCTAAAAACTTAGGTTCTACTGTGTTTTCAGGATCGAATTTTTTAGCCGTAGCTGTAATATATTTCATTAATTGGGTGTAATTGACCGTTTTTGCCTTGAGCATAATCACATATTTACGTTGGTTGGTTAACCAAAAAGTCATAGGCTCAATTTCTTCCTTCAGTGAAGAAAAGTTGAAATCTTTGACAACGCCGATAATATTACCTGTAACATCAAAGCCGTTCATTTTTTTCTCTAAAGGTTTTTCCCAGCCGAATTCTTTTACCGCCTTTTCGTTAAAAATAAAATTATTAATATCGCTTTCACCCTTCAAAAAATTTCGCCCTTCTACTATTTTAATCCCGAAGAAATCGAAAAAGCGGTCGTCAACAGGCCAGCTTTTTAGCCGGATAGCTTGCCCGTCTACTTCCCGACCCCAGCCCATACCTACTTGTCCCGGGATAAATTGAGTATATGTATAGTCCGAAATTTCCCTGTTTTGCATTAACTCATCGGCAAAAGCTTTGTAATGTTTTTGAATTTCTCTGGTTGTGTACAGGTAAATAACATTCTCTTTATTTATCCCAATATCGAAATTCCGCCAGAAACTCAGTTGTTTTTCGATGGTGAATGCCGAAGCCATAAGTGCGATTGTAAATACGAACTGAAGGGTTATAAGTGTGTTCCGGAACCCGTTGCCCTTTCCGGTAAAAACCATTTTGCCTTTTACCGCTTGCGCCATGGGGAGTGATGTGATATAACGGGAAGGATAAAAACCTGCAATAACTCCGAATAACACGGCAAACAGGACAAACAGAACCAGAAAAATATAACGGCCTGTAAATTCCAGCCCCTGTATCCCAAATAGATTTTGAATATAGGGAGCTGCAATACGATGGATAATCAATGCAATTCCCAATGCAACCAACGAAAGTAATACCGATTCGCCTATAATTTGAAACCTGGCCTTCCATTTGCGTTCACCCAATATTTGCTGTACCGAGAGTGCTTTAGCGCGAAGCGGTGCCTGTGATGTGGAAAAGTTGATGAAGTTTACCGCACCCATTATAGCAAGCATAATGGCTAGGATTGTCAGCACATTGAGTATTTTTTTATTGACATAGGGACCAAAGCCTTCTCCGATATAATGTAACTCATTTAGAGGTTCTAACAATAATACCCCTGCATTGGGATTGCTTTTTTTCATGTATTGGAGATCTTCTTCTATCTCTTTTATCCGGCTCATTTTAGCAATAGCGACATCTTTTTTAATTCCGGGCTTTAATTGAAAGAAAACGTAGAAACTCCATTCACTGGAACTCTGAGCCCCTCTCCAGTTTTCACCCTGCATATAGGTTTCAAAGGAGACAATAGCATCCGATTTAAAAGCGGTATTCATGGGCATATCTTTCATCACACCAGAAATTTTGTAAGGCTCTTCCCGCACCATGATGGATTCGCCCATTACATCACTCCTGCCGAACATCTTTTGGGCAAGAGACTGAGATACAACCAGCGTTTTAGGTTGATTAAGAGCGTTTTTGGGATCTCCCTGGATAAGTGGGAAGTCGAACATAGTAAAAAAGTCATTGCTCGCTGCAAGACATTCGGTTTGAATAGCATCCTTTTTGTCTTGTCCTTCTTTATACAACATATTACTCCACCATTGTGAGAAAATAACCGAGCGTTCCACTTCCGGAATGTTATTTTGGATTATATCCTTCTTAGGAACATTCGCCCAACATCCTATCTCTTTGAATGATAGACGGTAAATATCTTTCCCGTTTTTATGGAAATTATCGAAGTTTCGTTCGTATGAAATATAAAGTGTTAGGATAACTATTCCTAAAAAAGCAACGATAAGGCTCAGCAACGTTAAACCAGATGATAATTTATACTTGAAAATAGTTTTTAAAAGCCTTCTAAATTGAGACATATTGATTCGTATTATTTATTCTTATTCTCGGCTTCAGTAATTATCTGGCCATCGAACAGGTTTACTACGCGATGGGCAAAAGCAGAATCGTGAATAGAGTGAGTAACCATGACAATGGTGGTTCCTTCGCGGTTAAGTTCTGAAAGTAAGTTCATAACCTCCAGACCGTTTTTCGAGTCGAGGTTTCCGGTTGGCTCATCGGCCAGAATCAGTTTGGGATTGGCCACCACGGCGCGGGCAATGGCAACGCGTTGCTGTTGCCCGCCTGACAGTTGCTGCGGAAAATGCTTCTTACGGTGACTGATTTTCATACGCTCAAGCACTTTTTCTACCATTGCTTTTCGTTCACTTGCTTTCAGCTTAAGATATATCAGCGGAAGTTCAACATTTTCGTATACGTTGAGCTCGTCAATCAGATTGAAACTCTGAAAGACGAATCCAATGTTACCCTTACGGAGCAAGGTACGGTTGCGCTCCTTCAAACCGCTCACCTCCTGGTTGTCGAAATAATACTTTCCGGAAGTTGGATTGTCCAGCAGCCCTATAATGTTAAGTAGCGTCGATTTTCCGCAGCCCGAGGGTCCCATAATAGCAACAAATTCGCCCTTCTTAATATGAAGATTTATGTTGTTCAATGCAGTAGTTTCAATTTCTTCCGTACGGAATACTTTGTTTAAATTGGTTGTTCTAATCATAATATAAGCTATTTGAGAATTATTTTATCGTTTGTTCCAAAAATTTCGTACCCGGAAATAATCACCTTTTCACCGCTTTTCAGCCCTTCCAGAACTTCGTAATACTGTGGGTTCTGCTTTCCTATTTTTATAGGACGTTTAACAGCTTCGGTTCCGGCATTGTTTAAGACAAATATCCATTGTCCTCCGGTGCTCTGGAAAAATGCACCGCGCGGAACCATCAATGCCTTTTGCGACTCTCCCAACTGAAGTTTAACGTGATAGGTCTGACCTGTACGGATATTGTCGGGTTTCTGGCCTTCAAACACGAGATCGATCCTGAATTGTCCTTCACGGACATCGGGATAAACTTTTTTTACAGTAAGGTTGAAATTGATTTCATTGCGCTCAAGTGAAGCGGTGAGTCCGCGAACAATACGGTCGATATAGTGTTCGTCTATCTGGGCATTTACCTTGAAGTCATTCAGCACATTAATCTGGCCGATACGCTGGCCACCATTTATAGATTGTCCCACTTCTGCATCCAGCATTCCCAATTGTCCGTCAACAGTGGCTTTTACATTAAGGTCACCGAGCCGTTCATGAACCAGATCCAGCATTTGCCTCATTGTCTTGAGGTCGCTGACCAGCGTAAGCATAGATGTGGCCCTGAGTACTGAATCATTCTTAGCTTTCTGCTTATTAATGGTCAACAGATTGAGCTCGTATTCGTAATCCTCTTTAGCCTGAAGATACTCCTCTTTGGAAATAAGCTCCTCCTTGTAGAGCGATTCATACTGGTTAAATCCTCTTTTCTTGCGTATAACTTTATACTCGCTGTCAAGAATATTACGTTTCGATTGAATCAGTTCCGATTCAAAACTGATTCTTGTGTTACGCAGATAGTTCTCTTTTTCTGCCAAAGCCGCTTCGCTGTTCAAAATGGTCTGATATAACTGACGGTTTTCGAGTCGAAGGATCACATCCCCCCTTTTTACCATGGATCCCTCCTCAATAAACAGCTCTTCTACAGTTCCCCCTTCAACGGCATCCAGAAAAATAGTTGTAATAGGCTCAACCTGTCCTATCACGGTTATGTAATCATTAAAGATACCATTTTCTACGGTGCTTATTGTCAGTTTGTCTTTTTCAGTTCTAAAAGCCGAAGAGTGGTCGCCAAAGACGAGTTTTACTATTACAAAAATGAGGGCCAGTACTCCAAGACCCCAGTAAATATGTCTCTTCTGAATCCCCTTTTTCTTATCTATTAATTTATCCATTCCCATAATTCTGCCTGTTTAATATTTATGATTTCCTCTGCGTTTTACTCCCAGAACCTCTCCCCCTTATAAAAATCGATAGTCCGTTTCTTCACGGAGCGGGTAAGTTTCGAGTGTAGTACCTGAGCGGTTGTATTGGCCAACCTGTTCTTTATTGTATAAAATTCGACTACGTTTATCATCCCCTGATTATATTTTTTCTCTGCTGCCTGAAAGGCCAGCTTATCGGCTTCAAACTGTTTTTCGGCCTGTTGAAGCTCTTTCTCCGATGCCGTCAGCTCATTGTAGTTTTCTTTCATTTCGTAGAGAAGAGTTTGTTTTGCTACTTCAAGTCTTGTATGAACTTGTTCGGATGCAAGTTTTGAACGTTTGACATCGAATCTGACTTCATTTTTGTTGAACAGTGGGATCGTCAGAGAGACTCCTACAAACTGGCTCCTGTTATTTCTGATCTGATAATCGAAATCATAAGTTTTATTGTTTGCATCGGTATATGTTTCGTAAAAACCGGTATTATAAGAGGCCTGGAGCTTGATTGATGGGGAATATCCCGCTTTGCTGATATTTACATTTTTAAGACTCGCCTGCCATTCGTATTCATGTGCCTGTATAAGGGGCGACCATGAGGAGTGTTGCATATACAGATCCTGAATATCAGGTAAGATTTCTGCTGAAACAGCCGATTCCTTTTCCGGAAGATCCAGAATGATCTGTTGTTCAGGAGGCAAATTCATCGCCTTTTTAAGGCTGATCCATGATAGCGCAAGATTATTGGATGTCTGAATGCAAAACAGCTCTTCTTTTTCAAGATTGGCTTTAACCTCCAGTAAATCGGCCTGTGATTTCAGTCCGTTCATAACCAGAACCTGACTCTTTTTCACGATCAGTTCCGAAAGTGCCTTCTGCTCATTTGCAATCTTTAACAACTCCTCGTAATAGAGGACATCAAAAAAAGCATTCATCACGGTAAAAGCCAAATCGTCAGAGGCACTCATTTTATTGTTTTCGGCAGCCTCTTTCCTTAATTTCTGATACCTGATCTGGTTCTGGAGCATAAACCCCCTGAAGCAATCGACCGAGGCGCTCAGATAATAGGAATTGTTAAAAAATGATGTGCTAATTATACCATTGGTATTAGGGTCGACCGATCGTCCATAATTCATTCCGGCATCTGCACCTGCATTAATTCCCGGCAGCAAATTCCATTTCGATTGATTGTAATTTATTCTGGCTATTTTCACATCCAGGTCGGCCTCATACAATTGCAGGTTGTTTTTAATGGCAAAAGTGATGCATTCATTCAGTGTCCACTTCTCTTGAGCCGGTAATTGCAAGCTCAGCATCAACGCTACATTGAATAATAACATTCGTTTAAGGCTTCTCATTTTTTCGAACATTTTTAATGAACTGTATTCTATAATTGTGCCATAGCCATAAAACTCTGTTTGTCATTATTTTATTAAAGACAAAATAGTTATTTGGTCTATTTTTTTGACAATAGAGTGTCAAAAAAATAGACACTTTTTGTTTTACATAACATAAATTTGTTACCTTTAACAATATCAATATAAAGCAAAATGACCAAGGGCAACATTCTGATTGTGGATGACAATAAAAACATTTTGAGTGCTCTGGAAATATTTCTGGTACCAGAGTTTCAAACCGTTACTACCCTATCTGATCCCAACCAGATTCCATCTGAACTACGGAAAAGGGATTACAACCTTGTAATTCTGGACATGAATTTCGAAGCTGGAATCAATACGGGAAATGAAGGAATTTATTGGCTCAAGCGCATAAAGGAAACCGATCCTAAGATTTCGGTGGTGATGATCACTGCCTATGGCGATATTGAATTAACCGTGAAATCGCTTAAATCGGGCGCTACCGATTTCTTTCTGAAACCTTGGGACAATAATAAATTGCTGGCGACCCTAAAATCGGCTCTTCAGTTAAACTTGTCTAAGAGGGAGGTGAGTATGCTTAAGGAGAAGGAGATGGGACTCAAAACTGAAATTAACCGGGAGCAAAAAACAATAGTTGGCTCATCTGAACAACTTATGCAGGTATTGAAAATGGCCCGGAAAGTTGCAAAGACTGATGCCAATGTGCTTATCACAGGCGAGAACGGAACCGGAAAGGAGCTTATTGCTTACGAAATACACCGCTTGTCGGAACGCTCATCGGAGGTATTCGTCAACGTAGACATGGGTGCCATTACCGAAACCTTGTTTGAAAGTGAACTGTTCGGACATGTGAAAGGAGCCTTTACTGATGCACGTGAAAACCGTCTTGGAAAATTTGAATTAGCAGATAAGGGCACCCTTTTTCTTGATGAGATAGGTAACCTTTCATTTCATCTTCAGGCAAAACTACTGGCCGCAATTCAAAACCGGAAAATATCGCGTGTAGGATCTAATCAAATGGTTCCTGTTGATATCCGGCTGATATGCGCGACAAACAAGAACCTGGAGAAGATGGTAGGCGAAGGGCTTTTCCGGGAAGACTTGCTTTATCGCATTAACACAATACAGATAGAAGTCCCGTCGCTTCGTGAACGGAGAGACGATGTTCTCATATTAGCGGACTATTTTCTCAGGAAATATGCCTCCAAATACAACAAGCCAGGCCTGAAAATCAGTAAGCAGGCGCAGGATAAGCTGCTTAAATATACCTGGCCCGGTAATATACGCGAGCTGCAGCATACAATTGAGAAAGCTGTAATCCTGAGCGAAGATACGATTCTTAAGACAGAGGATTTTTTAATGCGGCCCATTGTTTCAGGAAAAACAGGCGAGATTGGACTTACTCTTGAAGAGATGGAAAAACGAATGATTGACAAGGCCATCGAAAAAAACAATGGAAACCTCAAAGCTGCTGCTGCCCAACTTGGTATATCGCGACAGACACTTTACAATAAAATGCAAAAGCAGGACAATGATTAGTCGTAATCTCTATTTCCAGTTGCTTTTCAGGGTGTTGTTAATCCTGTTAATTGCTTTAGCGGCCGGCTGTTTGATTTCAGCCAGGGTTCCAATACTTCTTGTGGTGGTGTGTCTGCTTATGGAGGTACCTGTTGTGATAAATCTTATCTACTTTCTGAATTCGACCAACCGGAAAATGAGTTATTTCTTAGAATCGGTTCAGAATGAAGATTTCTCTCTTTCATTTCCAAACAATATTTCCGACAAACCAACACGCGAGCTATACCAAAGTCTCAACAAAGTTAACCAACAGATTCAGCAGCTTAAAATTGAAAGCCGGCAGCAGGAGCAATATTTTCAAACACTGCTCGAACATGTAGCCACAGGAATTGTAACTTTCGATTCCCGCGGTTTTGTGCTACATGCCAATTCGGCTGCAATGAAACTGCTATCGATAGAGGTACTGACACATATCAACCAACTGGAACGGATTAACCGGAACCTGTTTTTGACAATCCGTGATATTAAGCCTTTTGAGCATAAACTGTTATCGGTGACTACGGAACGTGGTACAGTTCAACTTTCTCTTAAGGCTACTTCTTTTAAAATAAAAAATGACAAGCTGGTGCTTCTCTCGGTGCAGGACATCCGTAATGAGATGGATGAGAAGGAACTGGATTCGTGGATGAAACTGATAAGGGTGCTGATGCATGAAATTATGAATTCAATTGCTCCCATTACTTCAGTATCCGAAAGTCTGTATAAATTTTATAACGTCGAAGGACGGCCGGCCCTTCCTGAGGAGGTGAATGAAACAACCATCCAGACCACAATCAGGGGATTGAATGTAATTAAAGAACAAGGGAAAGGATTGATGCAGTTTGTTGAGTCGTACAGAAAACTGACGCGACTGCCCAATCCAGATAAAAAGTTCTTTAAGTTAGAGGAACTGGCCAACCGTATTATGATTTTATATTCGTCGCTCGAAAACAACGATAAGGTAAAGCTGTCAGTCAGTGTGCATCCTTCGGATATAGAACTTTTTGCCGATGAAAATCAGATTTCGCAGGTATTGCTCAATTTAGTGCAAAATGCGTTGCAAGCCAATGAAAATAACTCTGAAGGAAAAATTCAGATTATCGCCGGAATCAACTCAGACCAACATACTGAAATTCGGGTAATCGACAATGGCTCGGGTATTCCGGAAGAGGTACTGGAGCAGATTTTTGTACCGTTTTTTACCACGCGCAAAAATGGGTCGGGCATCGGGCTAAGCATATCACGGCAGATAATGCGTCTACATGGCGGAACACTGCAAGTAAGATCTGCTCATGGTAAGGAGACCGTTTTTCGTATGATATTCCCTTGATCACATGTGATTAAAGAGCTCTGTACTGGAATATCCGAAGGTCAAACTGATCGATTATAGCCATAACGTGGTCAAATATATCTGACTGTACGTTTTCGTAATAGACCCAATCCTTTATTTTTGTAAAGAAATAAAGCTCAATAGCCACACCCTTCTCGGTAGGCTGGAGTTGACGAACCATACAGGTGAGGTCGTGATTAATTTCGGGATGGTTATCGAGGTAAACTTGCAGATAGGCCCGGAACACCCCTATGTTGGTCTGCCTTTTACCGTTTACAAGGATTGAATTGTCGACATTGCTCTCCTCGTTATATTTTCTTAAGGATTCTTCCGTTTTGTCTATATAATCTGTGAGATACCGAATCTTCCTGAATTTCTCCAACATCTCGGTTGTACAGAAACAGATGCTGGTCATATCTATGCTTATAGAACGCTTTATTCTTCTTCCTCCAGACTCCGCCATACCCCTCCAGTTCTGGAAGGAATCACTTACAAGTGAATAGGGAGGAACGGTAGTGATTGTATTGTCGAAATTCCGAACCTTTACAGAGTAGAGGCTAACCTCTTCAACTATACCATCTGCTCCGAATTTTGGGACGGTTATCCAGTCTCCTTGACGGAGCAGATCATTTGAAGAGAGCTGCCACCCGGCCACGAAGCCAAGGATACTGTCTTTAAAAATCAGCATCAACACGGCTGCAAAAGCACCAAGGCTTGCAAAAAGGGTTGTCAGAGATGTATTTATTACGATACTTAGTATTGCAATACCTCCAATGAAGTAAGCAATGACCGATATTATCTGGAATATTATTCTGACGGGCTTTTGGGAATAACTAGCAGATTTGCTGTAATACTGGGTCAGACCGTTACCTGCAGCGTGAATAGCCCGGAGAATCTCAACCACAATAAATATCAGGGTCGCTTTCTGAAAAACAATAACCCATATGGCGGATTTAATTGCAATCGGGATACACAGATAAAATATTATACCCGGCAATATATGGATAAGGTATCTGAATACGTTGTTCTCCATTAAGATATCATCCAGAGTGGATTTTGTCATTTTGGCCAGATGGCCGATAATCCTGTGGATGACATACCTGCCTATAAGATCTATAATGTATGCAATTATAAACAACAGGGTGACACTGATAATCTCATCCAGCCAGGAGGCAAACCCAGGAGAGATGCCATTGTTCACAAGAAATTTATTTATTGCATCCTCTAACATAACAACGTAATTGTCCAAGTCATTCGTGGTAATGCACAGATTAATAATATTTTAGACGAAAGAGACAAAATATGTAACTATTTCATTATAACCATTATACCACGAATGACTTGGACAGTATTATTCAAAAACAGATTCCAGCTTTTGATATGTAGAATGTGCTTTTTCAATTGCAGCATCTTTCAACTTGACATCTTTCCCATTGAGAACCTCTTTCAATGCAACGGTTGCAGTGTAAAGCTCTTTAGATACAGTGTAGAATTTAGGAGCTTTGTCTTTCAAACGTTTTGTGATTTTATCCTCAGGGTACTTTGTAATTGCATCGGCCTCTGAAATGAACTTGTCCATTACAGCTGCAATAGCGGTATAATCTTTAGCTGGTAAAGATTTGTGATAAATTACATATAGAGTGGCATGATATGTATCCATCTCTGGGATGAAAGGTTTGACAACTCTGTTCATTGCTTCGTAAGTTTTGTGGAATTGTTCTGCAGCACTGAGAATTGCAGTTGTATCGTTTCCTGCACTTGCTTTGTAATAAGTTTCAGCTACAGCATTGAATTTTACTAATTGGTCCTTCCATTGAGATTCTCTTTCTCTTAAAATTCCGGGAAGTTTAGCACTATTAATTTTTTCCATGTTAGCCTTGATCTGCGGAACAAAACTTTTTAAAGTAGCAATATCTTTTGCCGGATAGGCTTTATGCCACATAGGATAAATAATTGTGTGAAAACCTGCCAACTCAGGAACACTTGTGGAAATTTCTGCAACTTGTTCTTTAGTTTGAGCGAATGTCTTATTATTAGCGCCTAGCACCAATAAAAGCATGCAAGAAAATACGAATAATTTTTTCATTGAAAATTTTGATTAATGGGTTATAAAATTATAGAAATGTACATTTACAATGTTTGTGCCGCTATTTATAGCCAGCCTTCGCAGGAGCATATAAGGTTTCTGTCTCCGTAGCCGTTGTCAACTCTTGCCACGTGTGGCCAAAACTTGTTATCTTTAATCCATTCAAGTGGATAAGCAGCCTGTTCGCGGCTATACTTATGGTTCCATTCAGAAGCTGTAACTTCGAGTGCTGTGTGCGGAGAATTTTTAAGAGGATTGTCCTCTCTGTCAAGTTTGCCGTCTCTGATAGCTTCACACTCGTTCTTGATTGTAACCATAGCCTCCATAAAGCGATCCAGTTCGGCTTTAGGTTCACTCTCGGTAGGCTCGATCATCAGAGTATCGTGCACAGGAAAAGAGAGAGTGGGGGCATGGAAGCCAAAATCCATAAGACGTTTTGCAATATCTGTTGCATCTACTCCGTACTCCTTTGCAAAGTGCCTGATATCTATTATGCATTCGTGGGCAACTCTTCCGTTCTCTCCTGTGTAGAGTGTTTTAAAACCCTCTGCAGCTAATTTGGCGGACATATAGTTGGCATTAAGAACAGCCACCTGAGTAGCTTTTTTAAGTCCGTCAACTCCGAGTAGTTTTATATATGCGTGTGTAACAGGTAACATCAGAGGACTTCCGTAAGGAGCAGAACTCACAGCCTTTACACCCTTGCCGGCACAATTGTTCATCATAGGATGGCAAGGCATAAACGGAGCCAACTCTTTTGTGGCACAAATAGGGCCGACACCGGGACCGCCTCCGCCGTGAGGCATTGCAAATGTCTTGTGAAGGTTCAGATGACATACATCTGCACCTATAAAGCCCGGATTGGTAAAACCAACCTGAGCATTCATATTGGCACCATCCATATATACCAACCCACCATTTTCGTGGATAATTTTAACCATCTCCTTTATTCTGGCCTCATAAACGCCGTGTGTAGATGGATAGGTGATCATCATGCAGGAGAGTTTCTCCTTGTTTGCCTGAGCCTTCTCACGAAGTTCATCAATATTTATATTACCATTTTCGTCACAGGAGACCAAAACTATCTCCATTCCGGCCATTGCTGCAGATGCAGGATTTGTCCCGTGTGCAGATGAAGGGATTATTGCAATATTTCTTTGAGAGTTATCTTTAGCAATATGATAGGCTCTAATAGTCATCAGACCAGCGTATTCCCCGGCTGCGCCAGAGTTAGGCTGTAGCGAGCAGGAGTGAAAACCTGTAATAGTTGCAAGATCCTGCTCAATCTCTTTTATCATCTGAAGATACCCCCCCACCTGATCTGCAGGGGCAAACGGATGGATATTGGTAAATTCGCTCCAGCTTAAAGGGAGCATCTCTACGGCAGCATTAAGTTTCATTGTACAAGAACCAAGGGGAATCATCGAATGGGTAAGAGAGATATCCCTTCTCTCGAGTTTCTTGATATACCTCATCATCTCTGTCTCTGATTGGTATTTGCTGAATACATCCTCGGTAAGAATCTGCGTTTCTCGCTTCATAAAGAAGTTCTCTGGTATCTTCCCGGAACAGTCCTGCATCTTACGGCCAAAAATTTCAAGAATTGTAGTTGCCTCATAACAGTTGGAAAGTTCATCGAAGCTTATGCGGACTGTAGAACTGTTAGGATAGAAGAAGTTTAAACCCTTTTCCTGTGCCTGTGTTCTGACTGCATTTGAATCTATCCCGACAATCTCTATGGTGTCGAAAAAGTTATCTGCGCTTAGCTTAAGACCTACCTTTTTAAGCTCATCTGCAACGGTATGGGCAAAGGACGATGCATTTTCCGCGATAGATCTGATTCCTTTGGGACCATGGTAAACGGCATACATACCGCTCATTGTTGCCATTAAAGCAGTTGCAGTACAGATGTTGGAAGTTGCCTTCTCCCTTTTGATATGTTGCTCGCGGGTCTGCAGTGCCATTCTCAAAGCAGGTTTGCCCAGTCTGTCAACTGAAACTCCGATTATCCTGCCCGGCATATGTCTTTTGTATTCATCCCTTGTTGCCATAAATCCGGCGGTAGGACCGCCAAAACCCATTGGAAGACCAAATCTTTGTGATGAACCCACAGCTATGTCCGCCCCCCAGGCAGCAGGCTCCTTGAGCAGAGCCAGAGCCAGAAGATCTGTAACCGCAGTAACCAGTATACCTTTTGAGTGAGCTTCCTCGCAGAAAGAGGTATAGTCACGAACCTCTCCGTTACCGGCCGGATATTGAAGAATTGCACCATAACATCTTTCGTCGAACTTGTAGGAGGCAAAGTCTGCGACCTCCACTTCAATACAAAGTGCTGCGGCACGTGTCTCAATAACCGAGAGCACCTGCGGGAAAATATTTGAATCTACGAATACCTTGTTTTTACCAGCCTTGACAGTCTCTCTTGAACGGAGCTCGTACATCATCCTCATTGCCTCTCCTGCAGCAGTAGCATCATCCAGCATTGAGCAGTTAGACATTTTGAAGCCTGTAAGGCTCGATACCATTGTCTGGAAGTTGAGCAATGCCTCAAGACGGCCTTGGGAAATCTCAGCCTGATATGGGGTGTATGAAGTGTACCAACTAGGGTTCTCAAAAATATTTCTTACAACAACCGCAAGGGTAGCTGTACCATAGAATCCTTGTCCTATCAATGAACGGAAATTCTTGTTTTTAGAGGCCATTGCCTTTAATTTTAAAAGATATTCCGATTCACTTATGGCTTTATCCAAAGCAAGAGGCTTATCTAACATTATATCGGGAGGAACAGTTTGGTTTATAAGCTCATCAAGGTTTTGTACACCTATAAATCTGAGCATTTCTTTGATGTCTTGCTCACGCGGGCCATTGTGGCGATCGGCAAATGGAAGTGACATATTGTATTATTTATTAGATTATTAATAGTAATATAAGCTACAAATGTAGTGATTATTTCCTAAAATTTGCGAATTAAATTATTTTCATATTTTTGTAAGACTAAAACAAAAATCGAATGAGTTTATTAAGTAGAAAAATTTCTGAACTTCAGGAACGGACTGCAAAAGCAGAACAAGGAGGTGGAGCTTCGGCCATTGCAAAGCAGATTGCAATGGGAAAGTTACCAGCCCGGGAGAGGATCAGCCAGCTATTGGATGAAGGTTCTTTTTATGAGTACGACCTCTTTATCGAACATGATGCAAGAGAATTTGGTATGGAAGGAAAAGCTTTGGCCGGAGATGGAGTTGTGATAGGTACAGGTACCATTAAAGGAAGACCTGTAGCTATTTATGCACAAGACTTTACGGTTGCAGGCGGCTCCTTGGGCTCAATGCATGCCAGAAAAATTACAAAAATAATGGACTACGCCCTGAAAATGCGTATTCCTTTAATTGGTATCAATGACTCTGGCGGTGCACGTATTCAGGAAGGGGTCAATTCATTAGCAGGTTATGGAGAGATCTTCTTCAGAAACACATTGGCAAGCGGTGTAATTCCTCAGCTCTCTGTAATTTTAGGGCCGTGTGCAGGTGGTGCTGTTTACTCGCCGGCTTTAACGGATTTCGTGTTTGTGGTAGACAAGATTTCAAAGATGTTCATAACAGGTCCGGAGGTAATAAAATCGGTTCTGGGAGAGGAGATAGATATGGAGTCACTCGGAGGAGCAAGAGTTCACAGCGAAACAACAGGAAATGCACATTTCTTTGCCAACAGCGAAGCGGAGTGCTTTGAACAGATCAAGACCCTTCTGGATTACATACCTGCACATAATGAGTGCAAGAGTGTCAAAACAAGGGCAGACGAACCGTCGAGAAAGTTCAAGATAGACCAGATTGTCCCTGAAGATCCAACCGAGCCATATGATGTGAGAGATGTAATCAAGGCAGTTACCGATGATTCTCAATTTTTTGAGGTTCATGAGTTATGGGCCGCAAACATTGTGGTGGGATTCGGCAGAATCGATGGCAGAAGCGTCGGTTTTGTGGCAAACCAACCATTGGTGCTGGCCGGAGTTCTGGACTGTGATTCATCTGACAAGGCAGCAAGGTTCATCCGCTTCTGCGATGCATTCAACATCCCTATCGTTACTCTGGAAGATATGCCGGGCTACCTGCCGGGAGTTGACCAGGAGCACGCAGGTGTTATAAGACATGGTGCCAAACTGTTATATGCATACAGCGAAGCCACTGTTCCAAAGGTTACTGTAATATTGAGAAAAGCCTATGGCGGTGGATATATTGCAATGAACTCCCGTCACCTGAGGGCAGATTTTGTATTTGCATGGCCACAGGCCGAGATTGCCGTTATGGGGCCGGAAGGTGCAGCCAACATCATCTTCAGGAAGGAGATAGTTGAGGCGGCAGATCCCGAAGCTATGAGAAGAGTCAAGGTAGAGGAGTATAAGCAGAAATTCGCGAATCCATATGTGGCAGCAGCGAAGGGCTATATAGATTCTGTAATTAATCCTAATGATACCAGAAAATATCTGATTCACGCTTTTGAAGTCTCAGAAAATAAAACAGTTAAGCGACCTAACAAAAAACATGGTCTTCCACCGTTTTAACAGTTTAAATTAATTGAATTGAGATGAAAAATACAGAAGAATATGAATTATTCCAGATCTTCCCCGATGCTGGAAAATACAAGACAAAACTGACCTCAAAAGTGCGGAACCATAAACCGTGGAAAAGACCCGATCCTCAGGAGATCTTTTCGATAATTCCCGGAACGGTATCTGTAATAAAAATAGGTGTTTCGGACCACATTGAAAAGGGCGAAGAACTTATGGAGTACGAAGCGATGAAGATGCAAAACATCATAAAAGCCCCGTTCGCCGGGACAGTGGAGAAGATATTTGTAAAAGAGGGCGAAAAACTGGCAAAAGGAGTTTTGATGATTTACCTGAAATCCGACAAGGAGTTTGTTGCCGGGGAATATACTACTTCCAGCGTTCTAGATCTAAACGGATAAAAATAAAGAGAAAAATAGTAAAGCTCCATAGAGAAGATCCCCCGTAGCTCACAAAGGGTAGGGGGATTCCTATTACAGGAACCAACCCGATTGTCATTCCTATGTTTATAAAAAAGTGCAGGAAAATCAGGGAAGCCAGACAGTAGCCGTATATTCGGGCAAAGTTATCCTTCTGCTTTTCCGAGAGGTTGATGATTCGGATAATCATAAAACAGTAGACGAAAATTACAAATAGGGATCCCAAAAATCCCCACTCCTCACCAACTGTACAGAAGATGAAGTCTGTACTCTGCTCCGGAACAAAGTTGAATTTTGTCTGTGTTCCTTGAAGGAAACCCTTGCCAGTGAGACCACCCGAACCGATTGCGATCTTGGACTGATATACATTGTAGCCTGCTCCCCTTAAATCTACGTTTATCCCCAATAGATTCTCAATTCTGGCTCGTTGATGATCCTGGAGTACCTTTTCAAAAACGAAGTCAACGGAGAAGATAACTGTTAAGGAGACAACGAAGCAGATCAGTGTATACCAAAGGTGAGCTACCTTTTGCCTGAATGTGGTTACTATGTGATATATAAACGGCGGCATTATAAAAATCGATAGCCATACTGTGTCTGCCCAATGGGAAACCCCGCTGAAGATGCTCAGATCTCCCAGTTTTCTTGAAAAAATGAGCACCGGAAGGTAAAAAATAAGGAAAACTGAATGGGAAAATATCTTGCGTGTAAAGATTCCACGTGCAATGACAACTATGCAGAACAGGCAGATAATTGCAATGAATGGTGAAAAGGAGAGCGTAATAAGGAACAGCAGGATAGTCAAAATTCCGAAAATAAGATACCAGCCGCTCAACCCCTCGCGGTAAAGCATAAATATGAACCCAGCGTATACCAGAGCAGACCCGGTCTCTTTTTCGAGAATAATTAAAGCCATAGGGAAGAGAATTGTAAGGGCTACTCTGCTCAAACCGGAGATAGATTTAAAACGGAAGTTATAGGAGCTCATTAATGCTGCAAGAGCCAAAGATGAGGCAATCTTAGAGAACTCGGCAGGCTGAAATCTCACAGGACCCAACATAAACCAAGATTTTGACCCGTTCACCTCTACCCCGGCAAAAATAACAGCAATAAGCATAAGTATACTTATTGCATAGAGTAACCAGGCAGTAACATTATAAACTTTTGGATTAATGACAAAGAGAATAAGGGCGGCAATTCCAAAAGAGGTCAATATCCATATAAACTGCATTCCGTACCTCTGCGAAAGATCAAATATCTGTTCGTGATCGGGATCATAGACAGAAGAGAATACATTTATCCATCCTATCATTATCAGTATAAGATACGAGACAATCAACGGCCAGTCCAGTTTTTTGTATTTTATCCCCGTAATCATTTCAATACATTTGTTAAAGTGTTACCGGAGAGAATATATGCTTCAAGATCTTTGCGCTCTACCTTCCTATTCAAATACATCTCCACAAGAAGTGAGGCGATAGGAGCAGCCCAGGTTGCGCCAAACCCTGCATTTTCTATGTAAGCAGCTACTGCAATTTTAGGATTGTCTTTTGGGGCAAAACAGATAAATACGGAGTGATCTTTTCCATGTGGGTTTTGTGCAGTTCCTGTCTTTCCGCAAATTTCAAGACCCGCAACAGCTGCAATTCTGGCTGTAGCTCCCAGGCCGGGCTCCGAGTTTACTGCAAGATACATACCCTCTATGACCTTTTTAAAGTTCTCGGGACTAACCTTGGTATAATGTCTCTTGGAGAAGTCTGCATTTATAACTGTGTCCTCGGTACCTTTTATAATGTGAGGAGTATAGTAATAACCTCTGTTTGCCAAAGTAGCGGCAAAATTTGCCAGGTGAAGAGGAGTTGTTCCAATCTCACCCTGACCTATGGAAAGTGATATTATGGATAAAGAACTCCACCTGCCCTTACCGTGGATCTTGTCGTAAAGAGCTGCTGTGGGAAGAATTCCGGCCTGTTCCGATGGAAAATCGGTTCCAAGTTTTGTGCCGAAACCAAAGCTTTCCACCTTCTCCTTCCAACTGTTGAATGCAGCAGCTATATCAGGATAGGCGGGATTGTCCATTATATTACGAAACACATAGCAGAAGTAGGCGTTACATGACATCTTTATTGCACCTGTAAGGTCTAAAGGTGAGGGGTGAGAGTGACAACCAACTCCTCTTCCTATATGATATCCCATATTGCAAGGGTAGCGTGTGGCGGTATCCAGCACACCCTCCTCAAGGCCGATGAGTCCATTGACCAGTTTAAATACCGAACCGGGTGGATAAGGCGACATAATTGCCCGGTTAAACATAGGTTTGAGCGGGTTATTCAACAGCTCGGTATAGTATTTATTTATTGACGCAAGCTTTGTGACATCAATTCCGGGGCTTGAGACGAGTGTCAAAATCTCTCCACTGGAGGGTTCGATAGCCACAAGACTTCCAACCTTGTTTACCATAAGAGACTCTCCATAGCTTTGAAGCTCTGCATCAATAGATGAGATAATATTTTTTCCGGGGATAGCCTCCTTGTCATACTCACCGTTTGAGAAACTGGATTGAACTTTATTGTGAACATCTCGCAAAAAGATGTTGTAACCCTTTTCTCCTTTGAGAACATCTTCGTAAGACTGTTCGATTCCGGTCCTTCCAACATAATCGCCTCTTTTGTAAGATGGATGTTTGCGGATAAAAGAGGTATCTACCTCGGTAATATAGCCCAGAAGGTTAGCCCCTGCATTGTAGGGATAGGATCTTACTGTACGGGAGAGGGCACTGAAGCCAGGGAATTTATAAGCCTTTTCCAGAAATATGGCGTACTGTTGTCCGGAAATCTGTTTGACAAACGGAAGGGATTGATATCCGATCTTCCTCCTGTTTTTCCGGTACTCTTTCATACTCTCTCTTACCTCGTCAATGTTCAGGTTAAAGATTTTGCAAAGATCAGCAGTGTCAAGTTCTGTAACCTCATAAGGGGTTATCATAATATCGTATGCAGTCTCGTTACCCACAAGAATCTTTCCGTTCCTGTCCAGGACAAGACCTCTTGCGGGGTAGCGGATATCGTAGCGAAAAGCATTATTACTGGCGGTTATCTTGTACTCCTCGTCCAGTATCTGTAAGTTGAAAAGCTGCAGTACGATAACGATTGCAACCACAATTACGGCGATTATCAGAATATTCTTTCTCTTAAGCTCAACACCCATAGTTTAAATGTTAGTGCCAGTTTTTATAAAAAATACCGAACTCTATAAGTAGTATCAAAAAGGTGTTCAACATGAGGCTCAAAACTATTCTTATAACAGAATAGAGGTTAAATGCAAAATTGAAATTTTCAAGAAGTATAATAGCAATATGATGAAAAACAAGGCCGATAACAATGAATGTCAGAAACCTCTGAAAACCCAGTTCGGTCAAACCCGGCCTGATCTGATTTTCGAGCTCCCCTTTCCGGCACACTATCTTGAAAATAAGCGGCTGTACAAAAGCCAGAAAAACGGCTGCGGCTGCGTTCAAACCCACTATAGTGTCCGTAAAGTAGTCCACGCCAAGCCCCAATGCAAAGGACCACAGCATCATGCTGATGGGAGAGGTTTTGGTGGGGAAGGTAAGAATAAAGAGAGGATAGACTGAGATAAATACAAGTGGACCAAAGTCTACGAATTTAGTCAACAACACCTGGGTTATCAGGAATGAGAAAAAAAGTATTATGTTGCTCAGACTATTTTTCATTCTGGTTGCTTATTGTATCGATCTCATCTTTATGACTGTTTACCACAACATTCACATAATGAAGCGTTCTAAAGTCCTGAAATAGTTTTACCTGAATTTCGTGGTGGGTACCCTTTATTATTTTTGATTTTCTGATGGACCCGAGAGGAATATCAGCCGGGAAAAGAGAGGAAAAACCACTGGTGAGGACGCTGTCTCCGATCTGGATCTTAATATGCTGAGGAATCTCCGTCAACAGAGCATAATCTGCACTTCTTCCGTTCCAGATGAGCGGACCAAAGGCACCAGATCTGGAAATTTTCGCACTAACGCTCTGATTAATGTTCAGAAGAGAGATAATGTATGAATAGTTGTCTGAAACTGCGCTCACAACTCCGACCACCCCTTTGGGAGAAATTACCCCCATATCTTTACCCACACCATCTTTTCTCCCCTTGTCTATAATAATGTAGTTCTGTTTCTTGTTTGTGCTGTTGCTAATAATTTTTGCTGGTATGTAAGAGAAGTCGGAACTATCTCCCAACGGCTTACAGACCAAACTGTCGGCTGTTAATGTGTCTAACTGTGTCTGATACTTTGCCAGTTGATTTAACAGCCTGTTATTCTCATCTGCCAACTGTTCGTTCACGCTTTTGAGGCTAACGTAGTACTTGATGTTAGCTTCGGCCTTCAGGAATCTCTCTTGAATCTGCATCATAGCACCCCCAATTCTCACCTTCTGGAAGAGAGAGTTGTTTCCCATCAAAACGAGAGAACCTGTTTCCAAAACAATAAAGAGGAATACTGCTCCCAAAATTGGGGTAATTGGAGATCTTTTGGCCATTTAAATTCATCGCATTAAGAACGGTAGCTTGTCTGCATTTTTAAGGGCAATGCTTGTACCCCGTGCAACAGCGTGAAGAGGATCTTCGGAAATGTGGAACTTAATGTTTATCTTTTCATAGAGTCTCTTGTCTAAACCTCTGAGCAAAGCCCCGCCTCCTGTAAGGAAAATACCTTTTTGCACAATGTCGGCATAGAGTTCCGGCGGAGTCTGTTCCAAAACTGAAATAATAGCAGTTTCAATTTTTGCAAGAGATTTATCTATGCAGTGAGCAATCTCCTGGCTTGTAACACTAACTTCAACGGGATGTGCAGTCATCAGATTCGGACCCCTTACTAAATAAGGCTCGGGATACTCGTCAAGTTCAGAAACAGCAGCACCTACCTTTATTTTAATATCTTCTGCAGTAAGCTCTCCTATCTTGATACTGTGCTGCTGACGCATATATTGTTGAATCTCATAGGTGAAACCATCGCCGGCAACACGAATGCTCGAATTCACAACTATGCCTCCAAGGGATATTACAGCAATCTCTGTGGTACCACCTCCGATATCTACAACCATATTACCGGTAGGGGCCTCTACATCTAAACCTATACCAATTGCAGCAGCCATAGGTTCGTAAATCATATAAACATCGCGGCCTCCGGCATGTTCAGAAGAGTCGCGGACAGCCCTTATCTCCACCTCTGTGCTGCCAGAAGGAACGCTTATAACCATTCTGAGGCTGGGAGTGAATAACGAGTTCTTATAGTTGATCATCTTGATTAAACCACGTAACATCTGCTCAGCAGCATTAAAGTCTGCAATTACTCCGTCTTTAAGAGGTCTGATAGTCTTTATGTTTGCGTGAGTTTTCCCGTGCATCATACGAGCCTTTTGGCCGAAAGCGATTGGTTTGCCTGTGTTCTGATCAATAGCTACTATGGATGGCTCGTCTACGACAATCTTATCATTCATGAGAATAACAGTGTTTGCTGTTCCGAGGTCAATAGCCAATTCTTGTGTAAAAAAAGAGAATGCCATATATTGTTATATTATTATCAATGTTTGAAGTGTCTGATTCCTGTGGTCACCATTGCAACACCGGTATTGTTACAGTAGTCTATGCTCTCCTGGTCGCGGATGGATCCACCTGGATGGATTACCGAATTAATACCTGCCTGATGAGCAATCTCAACGCAGTCCCCAAATGGGAAGTAGGCATCGGAGGCCATTACTGCAGACTCAAGCGAAAATCCGAATCCGGTAGCTTTCGCAATTGCCTGTTTTAAAGCATCAACTCTGGATGTTTGTCCTATTCCGCTGGCTAACAAAGTTTTATTCTTCGCCAGAACTATTGCATTAGATTTAGAGTGCTTAACAAGTTTGTTTGCAAACAGCATATCCTCTATCTGTTTATCGCTTGGAAGTGTGGTTGTAACACTCTTGAGCGACTCCTTTGTCTCTACATTTGAATCCCTCTCTTGAACCAAAACCCCTTTAAGCATGCTTCTGAACTTCTTACTGCTTCTGATATCCTTGGTGTTAACCAGTATTATCCGGTTTTTCTTGCTTTTGAGAATTTCCAAAGCTTCTGGTACATAACCCGGAGCAACGATTACTTCACAAAAGAGCTTGTTCATCTCTGTTGCTGTTTCGGTGTCTATATCCCGGTTAGATATTATCACACCACCGAAAGCAGATAAAGGATCTCCTGCCAGAGCCGCGGCCCACGCATCGACAAGTCTGTATCTTGAGGCGCATCCGCAGGCATTGTTGTGCTTTAGAATGGCGATTGTTGTTTCATCAAAATCCGAGATAAGTTCAATTGCAGCCTCAATATCCAGTAGATTATTGTAGGAAATCTCCTTCCCGTGAAGCTGTTGTGGAATATCTTCCGGCGTTCCGTAAAATAGTGCATTCTGATGAGGATTTTCGCCGTATCTTAAAGGAATAGAATCTTTGATGCTGTTTTTAAAAACAGGAATGGAGGCTTCACGATTGAAGTATGAAAAGATAGCTGAATCGTAGTGGGAACTCACATTAAATGCCTGTGCGGCAAAATAAAACCTCTCTTCTATAGATGTTGTTGCACCTTTTGTCTCAAGGATTTCTGATAAACGCGAGTACATCTCTTTACAAGGGACTATTACGACATCCTTGTAGTTTTTTGCTGCAGCTCTTATCAGAGAGATCCCTCCGATATCTATCTTCTCGATTATCTCTTCACGGGGAGCATCTGAGGCCACATATTCTTCAAAAGGGTAAAGGTCTACAATAACCAGGTCTATATTTGGTATCTGATACTCTTTAAAACTTTCCATATCACCGGAGTTATCCCTCCTTCCCAAAATTCCTCCAAAAATTTTAGGATGTAAAGTCTTTACCCTGCCACCAAGTATTGAGGGGTAAGATGTAATCTCTTCTACAGAAGTTACCGGAATCGATATCTCTTTCAAAAAATCATGTGTTCCGCCGGTTGAAAGTATTTCAACTCCAGATTCTACAAGCTTCCTTGCAATTTTATCAATTCCATCTTTGTGATAGACAGATATTAATGCTCGCTGTATTCTTTTATTATCCATAAGTTATAAATAGATACAAAAGTACGAAAAAATAACCAATTATTATTTAATTTTGTACTTATAAACTGTTACACCCGACCATTGAATTTTAATTATTTTCGGATGAGTAAGAAATGTTATGCTGTTATTGTTGCCGGAGGAACAGGAAGTCGTATGGGCGGAGGCATTGCCAAGCAATTTCTCGAATTGGACGATAAGCCTGTTTTACTACATACAGTTGAAGCATTTATGAAACTCTCATTCCCAGTTGATATAATTCTCGTTGTTCCTTCTGCATACAGGCAGCATTGGAAAGATTATTGTATGGAGCATCGTCTTACCTTCAGCCATATTCTGGTTTCGGGAGGCATTACAAGGTTTCACTCTGTTAAGAATGCCCTTAAGTATGTTGCCAAAGATGCAATAGTTGCTGTACACGATGGCGTAAGACCCTTTGTTTCAAAAGATTTTCTGGAATCGCTCTTTGCTCTGGCCCAGGAGAGGGAGGCTGTCATTCCCGTAATCAAAGCAGTAGATTCCATCAGAAAGCTTACAGGTGAAGGGAGTAGTAAACCTGTAAACAGAAAAGAGTTTGTAATGGTACAAACTCCTCAGATATTTCATTCGGATATAATTCTGAAGGCTTACGAACAGGCCTATTCACCACTTTTTAACGATGACGCATCTGTGGTTGAGAGTATAGGACAAGAGATCTTCCTCGCAGAGGGGAGTAGATACAACATAAAAATAACCCAGCCTGAAGATCTGATTCTGGCCCGGGCTATAATTAACGTTTTTTAATTAAGGTTCCTCCTTTGGATGGATAATCTTTAACCCAAACCTGTCTTTCAATTGCTTGATCCAAAGAGATAAAAGTCTCAGTCTGTTCTACTGACGGGATATTTTGGATAGTGTTGATAAGAATTTCCATCAAGTGATCGTGGTTTTGACAATAGATCTTTAGCATCAAAGCGTGCTTACCTGTTACGAAGTGGCACTCGACAACTTCAGGTATATTTCTAAGAGCCTCTATAACAGATGGATAATGATTGGCCTGCGATAAACTTACACCAACAAAAGCACATACATTCAAACCCAACGTCTGTGGCTTGACCAAAAGACGGGAACCTGTTATGATTCCAAGATTTTCCATCTTTTTTACTCTTTGGTGAATAGCTGCTCCGGAAACGCCGCACTCACGGGCAATCTCCAAAAAAGGCATTCTTGCATTTTTTACAAGAAATGAAAGGATTTTCTGATCTATCTGATCGATTTGGAACTTAGGCATATTTGTTAAGGATTTAATGTCAGCGAGCAAATATAATAATAAATTATAATTAGTCGCTCCTTACTAAGCTATTTTAAAGTTAATAATTGGGAGGAAAAGGAGTTTTTCCAGGAATGCAAAAATTCGTTTCTTCCCATCTTCTATTAATTGTTCCATTAGTTTCTTCAGGTTC